>JAEVYX010000029.1 GCA_023392515.1 Bacillota bacterium
GAAACCTGCTCGGCGATTGCTGTTGCTATGGGGCTGGACCCGCAAAATGTGCTTCGCCTGAAAACGGCAGGCCTTCTTCATGACATTGGCAAGCTGGGAATCGATGAGAAAATATTGCGCAAGCCCACCAAGCTGAACAGCCGGGAATGGGAAGAAATAAAGCGCCATCCGGAAATTGGATACCGGATTTTGTCCAAAGACAATGCCTATGCGCAAATGGCAGGCTATGTCCTAGAATCTCATGAAAAGTGGGACGGCAAAGGATACCCCAGGGGCCTCAAGGGGGAACAGATCGCCTTGCAGGCCAGAATCATTGCCATTGCCGATGCGTATGACGCCATGACAAGCGACAGCGTATACCGTAAAAAGCTGACGCCAAAGGAAGCGTCGGAGGAAATCATCAAGCATACCGGGACACAGTTTGACCCCGATGTTGCCAAGGTTTTTGTGGAAAAGGTTCTCAATTGTTAGCCATCGTACAGCATGCATACCGGAATGAATCAGGAGCCTGAGGAGGGCTCCTTTTTTCATATTATCACATTCGTGTGTAGTCTGCAGGGTAAAAAGAATTTATGAAAATTAAGTTGTTCACTAAATATATAAATATTTTGGGGAATATTTATCAAATCGAGAGGTGAAATCGCTTTCACTGCTAAAAATGCCGGATGTCATGCACCATCATGCTTTCATTTTTGCTTCGCAATATAAATGTTTAGTAAATTTAATTATGCGTTTTACGTAATTATCAGCATTGACAAACGAAATGATGTAGAATATAATTCAAAACATCAAGCAAAATCATGCATAATCTCTAAAACGGCGCGAGTTATAAATCAAGAACGAAGAAAAAGGCTCCTTTATGGAATGAATTGTTAAGTAAATCAATACCTGCTTTCGCTTGGCCGGAATATTGCAGAATCCCTATGGACCGTAAATGAGGGAATAAGGGTAAAGTGGAAAAGGCTGCCCTGTATGTCGCCTGAAGGAGGAAGAACGATTCTTCATCAAAGCAGCTTTACAACTGCAAAACAATTTCATAAAATGTCCAAATAAGTAAGTTGTGAAATGAGTGATGAAGATGAAAATTCGTGTCAGGGATATTGCTCAAGCTGCCGGGGTATCTGCCGCTACAGTAAGCAACGCGCTCAACGGCCGCCGGGGTGTGGGTGAAGATACGACCCAGCGTATACTGTCCATCGCCAGGGAGATGGGCTACATTCGGGAAAAGCCCCAGGGAAACGGCCATAGTTATATCCGTTTGGTTATCTTCAAGCGTCATGGCCTGGTGGTTATGGATACGCAATTTTTTGCGGAAATGGTAGAGGGAATCGAACGGGAATGCCACGCCAATGGTCTTGAATTGATGGTAACCCATATCCACATGGAAAAGGATTCGGATTACCTGGAAAGGATCAGAAGCCTGTGTCAGGAGGAGTGCGCCGGCATTCTGCTGCTGGCCACGGAAATGTATTCGGAAGATGTGACGCTGTTTCGCAACACCCAGTCCCCTCTGCTGGTGCTTGACAGCCTGTTCCGCCACGAGGACTTCAATACAGTGGTCATGAACAACTTTGAGGCAGGCCATTTGGCGACCTCGCGGCTGATCAAAATGGGACATACGAAAGTAGGCCACATTACCTCCAACGTCCGCTTCAACAACATGCGCTATCGGCGCAAGGGATACGAAGCCGCCATGGAAGAGAAGGGCTTGCCGGTTACGGAGAATAGCATCTGGCGGGTGACCCCCACCCTGGAAGGTGCATATCGGGATATGCGGGATCTGCTTCAGGAGCGGGGAGACCAGGTGCCATCCGCTTTTTTCGCCGCCAACGATATTATGGCGGTGGGCTGTGTCCGGGCGCTGAAAGAAAAGGGGTTCCATATTCCGCAGGACGTATCCATGATCGGCATGGATGACATGGCGGTCTGCCAGATCACCAATCCTCCCCTATCCACCATCCGCGTATTCAGGGAGGAACTCGGAATCATCGCGGTACGGCGGCTGGTAGATATGATGAGCGAAAACGACTCCCCCTGCGTGCAAAAGACGGAAGTTTCCGTAGTGCTGGTGGACAGGAAAAGCATTCGGGATCTTAGGGATAACTGATTTTGTTACCATTTGTATGGCAGAGACGCCATACAATTGAGAAAACCCATCAACAAAGGAGGATCTCTCATGAAAAAACTTGTTGCTCTGGTCCTGGTAACCTTGATGGCCGTTTCCATGTTCAGCTTTACGGCCATGGCCGAAGCCAAACCCCTGATCGTCATCATTACCCCCAGCCATTCCAACCCCTACTTTAAGACGGTTGCCGACGCTGCTTCCGCCAAGGCCACGGAACTGGGCTATGATTTCCTGGTCATCCAGCATGACGACGATGTAGTGAAGCAGTCTGAAGCTTTTGACACCGCCATCTCCCGCAAGGCTGCCGCCATCATCTGCGACAACGCCGGCGCCGATGCTTCCATTGCCCCCGTGCAGGCCGCCAAGGCTGCCGGTATCCCCACCTTCCTGGTAGACCGCGAAATCAACTCCACCGGCGACGCCGTGGCGCAGATGGTTTCCAACAACTATCAGGGTGCTTCCCTTGTGGCTGAATTCTTTGTTGAGGCCATGGGCGAAGAAGGAAACTATGTGGAACTGACGGGCAAAGAGTCCGACACCAATGCCGGCGTTCGTTCCCAGGGCTTCCATGATGTGATCGATCAGTATGAAGGCATGAAAATGATCGAGCAGCAGACCGCCAACTGGAGCCAGACCGAAGCCTACGAAAAGATGGAATCCATCATCCAGGCTCAGGGCGCTGACAAGATCAAGGGCGTTATCTGCGGCAATGACACCATGGCCATGGGCGTAATCGAAGCTTGTCTGAAAGCCGGCATGAAAGACGTTATCGTCTGCGGTTTCGACGGCTCCAACGACGTGCGCGACTCCATCCTCCGCGGCGAAATCAAAGCCACCGGCCTCCAGCCCATCGCTTACATCGCTGAGCAGGCTGTTGTACAGGCTGACGAATTCATCAAGAACGGCAAGACCGACAAGGAAGAAAAACAGCTGATGGACTGCGTGCTGATCACCGCTGAAAACGCTGCCAAGCTGGACAACTTTGCTCTGAAGGCCGAATAAGTTTTCTAAAGAGCAAAAGAGGGTTTTTCCAAGGGCTGGCGCATGGGAAGCAAATTGCCCGGGCGTCAGCCCTTCCTTCTTATTCAAATAAGGGGCGAAGTAATATGAAGATCAAAAAGTGGATTCTTCCCGTGGCGTCTGTTTTGCTGGCTGCAGCGCTTATCCTTCTGACTTGTGATATTACGATTGTATATGATGAAAAGCCCCAGACGCAGATAAACGAACAGGGCGAAGAGGTTGTGGTAGCCAAGCTCACCTTTGCCGAGCAGTATGCCCTGGACAATTGGGATGTCAAGATTATGCCCACCATCCGGGATCGGGCGGTGGAAATGGAAAGCTTTATAAAAGAAATTCAGGCCGATCTTGCTGCGGCCGGGAAGAAATATGGTAACAGGGCCAATGAAACCAGCCCGTGGAGCTTTTGCCTGAAAGGGAAAGTGACGGTGCTGGGAGTGGAAAACCCGGAGAAAGCTTCTCAAACCAGGCTCCTGCTGGACGCTGCGCCTTATGATGGCAAAGCCGACTTAAAACTGCAGGTTAGCACGGTGCTGAAAACCAACGCTATCCGGGACGGAGTAGGATTTTTGAAGCTGGATGACTTCACCAATCAGGTGGAATTTGCGGAGTTGACCAAAGCCTTTAACAACAAAGTCAAGCAGTCTGTATTGAACGGACTGGATACCGCCGCACTGGTAGGAAAAGAGATCAATCTGCTGGGCTGCGTATCCACTCAGAAAGCCGAATTGGAAGACCTTCTGATCATTCCCGTGGAATTGGAAAGCATCGGGGGGTAAAAAGATGGAAAACGAAAAGCAGCCTGTCATGCAGGCTAAACATATTACAAAGGTTTACCCCGGCACAACGGCATTGAATCAGGTGGATTTTAATGTCTGGTCCGGAAAAGTGAACGTGCTGATCGGTGAAAACGGAGCGGGAAAATCCACCTTGATGAAAGTTCTGGCGGGCATTGAAAAACCGTCGGAAGGGTCCATTTTTCTAGGCGGGCAGGAAGTGAAGTTTGCCAACACCCGGGAAGCCAGCGCTTTGGGGGTGGGCATTATTCATCAGGAGCTGAATCTGTTTCGAGACATGAAGGTCGTTGACAACATGTTTGCAGGAAAAGAGATCAGCCATTTGGGGATGATCGACCGCAAGGCCCAGTACAAGCTGGCCAAGGAAGTGCTGGACCGGCTGCAGCAGAACATTGATCCCAATGAAATGATGCTGAACCTGCGCGTGGGCCAGCAGCAGGTTGTGGAAATTGCCAAGACAATGCTCCAGCAAAAGCTGCAGGTCCTGATTATGGACGAACCCACATCCTCCCTTTCTAATGCGGAGGTGGAGGTTCTGTTCAAACTGATTGAGGATCTTAAAAGCCAGGGGATCGCCATTATTTACATTTCCCACAGGCTGGAAGAGATTATCCGCATCGGGGACCACGTGACCATCCTGCGGGATGGAAACAAGGTGGCCGAGGCGGAAGTGAAGGATATCAGCGTACCCTGGATCGTGCAAAAGATGGTGGGGCATACCACACTGACCATTGAAAAGCTGCCCTATGCCGGAGAAAAAGTACCCTTGCTGGATGTAAAGAATTATACCCTGCCAAGGCTTGGCGGCGGGTATACCGTAGACCATGTTTCCTTTACGCTGCATAAGGGCGAGGTCTTGGGCATTTACGGCCTCATGGGCGCCGGACGCACGGAATTGGTTGAATCGATGATGGGCCTGCATCCGGAGTCTTCCGGCACACTTTTTGTGGATGGTGAAAAAGTGGAAAGGCCCACTGTCGCAGGACAGATTGCCCGGGGCATGGTGCTGGTCCCCGAGGACCGGCAAAAAGATGGGCTTGTGCAGACCATGTCCATCTCCTCCAACCTTTTGCTCACCAGCATTCCCCATTTCACGCAAGGCATCGCCATCAACGATCAGCAATGCAAGGCGGCCGTGAAGGAAACGGTGAAGGATATGCAGGTGAAGGTAGCGGATGTGAAGCATTTGATTACCTCCCTGTCCGGAGGCAACCAGCAAAAGGTCGTCATCGGGAAATGCGTGATGGCCAAGGCAAAGGTTTTTATGATGGATGAGCCCTCCAGAGGGATCGACGTGGGCGCTAAAACTGATATTTTCTGCCTTATGCGGCGCTTCGCCTCCCAGGGTATGGGCGTTGTGTTTGTAGGCAGCGAGCTCAAAGAGATCGTTTCGGTATGTGACCGGGTATTGGTCATGTCCAATGGCAAGCTGACCGCGGATTTAAGCGGAGATGAAATTACGGAGGATGCACTGGTAAGAGCCTCCGCCGCAGCGCTGAACACAGGAAAATCTGCCTCTTACGAAGGGGGAAAACTGCAATGACTCAAGGGAAGAAGCCTACAAAAACCTCAATCGGCATGCTGTTGCTCAAAGGGCGCACCTTTATCGCCCTGGCTTTGCTGCTCATCTTCTTTTGCTTCCAGGCGCCAAACTTTACCGCCTGGTCCTCCGTGGTATTGATGGTCAAGCACGCTTCCATTTACGGTCTCTTGGCCTTGGGCATGACCCTGGTCATTATCACCGGCGGCATCGACCTTTCGGTAGGCGCTGTGGTCGGCCTATCCGGCATGATTGCCGGGGGCATGCTGGTGGAAGGTGTCAGGCTGCCGTTTCTCAATGGCACCATCTACCCCAATGTACCGCTGATTTTGCTGATTGTCTGCCTGCTGGCGGTTATAATCGGGCTCGTTTCCGGTTCCTTAATCAGCCACGTAAAGGTGCCCGCTTTTATTGCTACGCTGGGCGCCATGTACGTATGCCGGGGCTTTGCCATGCTCCGTTCCGGCGGCGCTACCTTCCCCAACCTGATTGGCAAGGCGGAGTTGAACAACCTCGGCTTTGACATCATTGGTTCCGCCAGCATCCCCGGCATCGACGTGCCCTACTCCATTGTGGTGTTCCTGGTCATGGCGGCCATTGCGGCCTTCGTTATGAAAAAGACGCCCCTTGGCAACCAGATATATGCCGTGGGCGGCAATGAGCGGGCGGCTACCCTTTCCGGCATTCAAACAAAAAAGGTGAAATTGTTTGTATATATGTTCTCGGCCTTCTGTGCCGCGATCAGCGGCATAATTATGACCTCCCAGCTTCGGGCGGCACACCCGGCCACCGGGGAAAGTTGGGAAATGAATGCCATTGCCTCCGTCGTGCTGGGCGGGACTTCCATGTCCGGCGGCGTAGGTACCATCGGCGGCACCATTATTGGCGTCATGGTGATTACGGTGCTGAACGACGGCATGATTATGATGGGTGTGTCCAGCTTCTGGCAGATGGTCATCAAGGGCATTGTAATCGTCGTCGCCGTTGTGATAGACCTTGTGCAAAAGGATTTGCAAAAGAAGGTCGCCCTGCAGGCTCGCCTGCAGTAGGAATGAAAAGCATGCAAGGAGGACCCGCAATGGATGCACAACAAATCCGGCTGCTTGCCAATCAACGCCGGGCGGATGCCTTGACCATGATCCATCTGGCAAATACGGGGCACACCGGGGGCGCCATGTCGGTTTTGGATGTACTGAGCGTATTGTATTATGACGTGTTACATGTGCGTCCGGAGGATCCCGCCTGGCCGGATCGGGACAGGTTTCTTTTGAGCAAGGGCCATAGCGTAGAAGGATATTTGGCCCTTCTTGCGGATCGGGGATTTTTCCCAAAGGAGGAACTCAAAACGTTTTCCCAGGCAGGCAGCCGCCTCATCGGCCATCCGAGCATCAAGGTGCCGGGAGTGGAAGTTTGCACGGGCGCGCTGGGCCACGGCCTCCCCATCAGCGTGGGGATTGCCATTGCCGCCAAGCGTTCCAAAGCAGCATACCGCACTTTTACAGTCATGGGTGACGGGGAACAGGCGGAAGGCTCCGTGTGGGAAGCGGCAATGGCGGGCGCCCATTACAAACTGGATAATCTTTTTGCGATTATAGACCGGAATGGATTGCAAATCAGCGGCACTACGGAGCAGGTGATGGGCTTGGAGGACTTTTCCGCCAAGTGGCGCGCCTTCGGCTGGGATGTAACCGATATTGACGGCCATGATGTGCAGGCACTGCTTGACTATTTCCATACAGCCAGGCAGGAGGGAAAGCCCCACTGCCTGATTGCTCATACGGTAAAAGCCAAAGGCCTGCCCTTTGCTGAAAACAAGCCTGAATGGCACCACAAGGTGCCCAGCCGGGAGCAATTGGAAGCGGCCTATGAAGCGCTTGGTGTGAAAGGAGTGGCATGGGCATGAGCACGCAAGCAGTACGGATGGCCTTCACCCAGGCCCTTCTCAAATTGGCAAAAGAGGACAAGGATATCTTTGCCGTGGCTACCGATTCCCGCGGTTCGGTAACCCTGGGGGACTTTGCAAAAGAACTGCCGGAGCAGTTTGTGGAATGCGGCATTGCAGAGCAGGATGCCATCGGCGTCAGCGCCGGGCTTGCCAACGGCGGTAAAAAGCCCTTTGTCTGCGGCCCCGCCTGCTTTTACTCCTTGCGCTCAGCCGAACAGGTAAAGGTGGATGTGGCTTACTCCCATACCAACGTGAAAATTATCGGGGTCTCCGGCGGTGTGAGCTACGGCGCATTGGGATCCACCCATCATGCCATACAGGATGTTGCTTTGTTTCGGGCGGTTCCCGGGCTTCAGATATTTCTTCCCGCAGACGGCAATCAAATGGCGGCTATGACGAAGTATCTGGCAGCATCCACGGAGCCTGCGTATGTGCGCATGGGCCGGGGCCCTGTGCCAGACATTTATGAAGAGAATGCATCCTTTATCCCCGGAAAAGCCAATGTGCTTCGGGAAGGCGGGGATGGGGCCATCATCGCCTGCGGTGAAATGGTGTACATTGCGCTGGAAGCGGCTGCGCTATTGGAAAAGGAAGGTTTGCATGTCCGGGTAGTGGATATGCATACGCTAAAGCCCCTGGACGAAGATGCGGTGGTGGAAGCGGCGAAAACCGGCGCAGTGCTCACCGTTGAAGAACATCACGTTTATGGCGGACTGGGCAGCGCTGTGGCCCAGGTCCTCGGCCAGAAATATCCGGCACGGCTGTGCGTGATGGGGTTGCCGGACGAAAATGTATATACCGGAACCAGCGCTCAGGTCTTTGCCCATTACGGGCTTACCGGCGAGGGCATTGCAGCAAATATAAAGGCGCTTCTCAAGAGGTGATCCATATGGGAAAATATATTATCTCCATCGACCAAAGCACTTCTGCCAGCAAAGCGTTCCTTCTGGACGATCAGGGAGCGATTGCCGCTTCCCATGCCATAGCCCACAAGCAGTATTATCCCGCACCGGGCCGGGTGGAGCATGATGCCAGGGAGATTTGGGCGAACGTCGTATCCGCGATCACCCAGGTAATACAGAATGTTCCGGCTGGCGAAATTGCCGCGCTGGCCATCAGCAACCAGCGGGAAACCACCGTATTGTGGGATAGGGAAACGGGTGAACCCTTGTGCCCGGCCATCGTATGGCAGGATGTACGGGGTGAAGCGCTTTGCGAGGCTATGAAAGGACATGCCTCCGTTGTTCGTGAAAAAACAGGTCTGCCCCTTTCGCCATATTACAGCGCATTGAAAGCGGCCAGCGTCCTGCGGGAAAACCCGGACATTTTCACAAAAGCGCAAAAGGGCCAGGTTTGTATTGGTACGGTGGATAGTTATCTTGTACACCGCCTTACAGGAGGGCGGCACTTTCAAACAGATGTATCCAACGCCAGCCGAACCCAGCTCTTTCATTTGCAAAACCGCTCCTGGGATGAAGAGCTTTGCCGGTGGTTTGATATTCCCCCGTGCTGTCTGCCAGCCATCACACTATCCGATGGGGATTTCGGGCAAACGAACTGTGTCGGCCTTCCCGGAGGCATTGCTATCACCGGGGTATTGGGCGACAGCCACGCCGCGTTTTTCGGCCAAGGCTGCCTGCATAAGGGCATGGCCAAAGCAACGTATGGTACCGGGTCTTCGGTAATGATGAACGTGGGACCTACGCCGGTTTTATCTGAAAACGGGCTGTCCGCCTCGGTAGGCTTTGGCTTTCAAGGGAAAGTATGCTATGTGCTGGAAGGGAACGTAACCTCCTCGGGGGACACCTTATGCTGGCTGCGGGATGAAATGGCGTTCATCCAGTCTGTTCAGGAGGTAGAGGATGCGGCGAAAACAGTATCCGATACAGGCGGGGTCTACCTGGTGCCGGCTTTTTCCGGGCTTGGCGCGCCGCACTTTCATGGTCAGGCGCGAGCCCTCCTGTGCGGCATCAGCCGGGGAACCAAAAAGGAGCATATCCTGCGGGCAGCAATGGAATCCATGGCCTACCAGAACGCGGATGTTCTGGCGGCTATGGAAAAGGATATTGGAAGTCCCCTGTCAGAATTGCGCGTGGACGGCGGCCCTACCAAAAACAGCCTGCTGATGCAGTTTCAGGCGGATCTGCTGCGCTGCCCGGTGCAGTGCGCCGGAGCCAGCGAATTATCGGCCCTGGGTGCGGGATTCATGGCCGGAATAGCCGCCGGAGTCTATCCATCCCTCTTTGCGATACCAGCCATGCAAAAAAAAGGAATGCGGTTCACACCCTCCATGGAGGAACCAAGGCGGGAAGGCCTGTATAATGGCTGGCGTAGCGCTGTACTCAGGGCGGAATATCAACCGGAATCCAAGTAAAATCGGCCCATCGGCCTAAGGGAGGAAAATATATGGCAACCTTTGGCGTACTCATCAGCAATCGTTCGTTTTTTCCGGACCATCTGGTCGCAACCGCCCGGAAAAAACTGCTTTCCAGTCTTGAAACCTGGGGGCATAAAGCAATAACGCTCAGCCCCGATGATACCAATATGGGTCAAACCATGACCTATGAAGAAGCGGTAAAATGTGCCAAGCTGTTTTCGGACCACCGGGAAGAGATGGATGGCATTATTATCTGCCTGCCCAATTTCGGCGAAGAAACGGGAATAGCCGACGCCATCCGCTTGAGCCGGGTGGACTTGCCCATACTGATTCAGGCATGCGATGACGATTTTGATAAACTGCAGCTTGAAAACCGCAGGGATGCCTTTTGCGGCAAATTGTCCCTGTGCAACAACCTCTATCAATACGGCATCAAATACTCCCTTACCGCGAGGCACACCTGCCCCGTGGATTCGGAGGAATTCCATCAGGATGTCGAGAAGTTTGCCGCTGTATGCGCCGTGGTAAAGTCCATGCGCACCGCCCGCATCGCGCAAATTGGGGCGCGGGTCATGCCCTTCCGCACCGTGCGGTATTCTGAAAAGCTGCTGCAGCGCTGCGGCATCACGGTCGAAACAGAAGATTTTTCAGAAATTCTGGCCGATATTGCAGCGCTTGATGATGAGAAAGCCATAACAAGGAAAATTGCGGAGATTCGGGATTATGCGCACATCGTCCCCGGCATCTCGGATGATAAAGTGCACAAGCAGGCGAAGCTTTGCCTGGCATTGGACCAATGGATGGATGACCACCACTGCGACGCCAGCGCCATCCAGTGCTGGGACAGTGTGGAGGCCAATTACGGTTGTGCGGCCTGCCTTTCCATGAGCATGATGGGCCAGCGCGGGCTGCCGTCTGCCTGCGAAACCGACGTAATGGGCGCCGTATCCATGCTTGCGCTGCTCAAAGCCAGCGGAAAACCTTCCCTCTATCAGGATTGGAACAACAACTATAAAAATGAGCCGGATAAATGCATCAATGTCCATTGCAGCAATTATCCCAAGGCGGTTTTTCAGGACACGCCGGAAATCGGCAATCTGGATATTCTTGCGACAACCCTGGGGACGGAGGTGTCCTTCGGAGCATTAAAAGGCAGGGTTGCCCCAAGCCCCATGACATACTTGAAGGTTTCCACCGATGATGTGCGCGGCGTTATCAAGTGCTATTTGGGGGAAGGCATATTTACGGAGGATCCGCTGCCTACCTTTGGAGGCGTGGCGGTATGCCAGGTGCCGAACCTGAATGGCTTGATGAAGCATTTAACGAAAAACGGCTATGAGCATCATGTAGCCTTGGTTCAAGCCAAGGTAGCCGATGTGTTGGAAGAGGCGCTGGGAAATTATATGGGCTGGGAAGTCTATCGCCACTCCTAAGTGAGATTGCTTATTAGCTTTGTGTCTTGCCGGCCCTGGCAAAGGCACGTATGGAAGGCGGCAAGGGGGAGAATTCTCCCCCTTGCCCCTTATTTTTTATGAAAATAATTATGTCAAAAAAACTACAACCACTTTTTAAAGCAGGGAACAAATCAGCTTTATTTATCGTCCTATGGATAGGGAAGGTTGCAGGCTCTGAAATTGCGGCGCAAGCTGACATCATACGGCAGAAAAAGTGCTTGCTATCCCTTGAGTGACTCTGTAAAATAGAGGAAGAGGAAGAGTATAAAAAATACCCATGGACAAGCTCCTGGGGGGCGGAAAAGGAAGGATTTCGGCAATGAGTAAGATAAGAGGACGCAAAATTGCGGGGCTGGTGGTATTGCTGGCGGCAACCCTGCTTTTAAGCAGCTGCTATATGCAGCCTGATAAAATTGCAGATGATGACGCTTTAACTGTAGGCAACAATACGATGCCCTTTGAGAGTATTGCGCCTTTGCCTACAGCAACAGTAACGCCTACCCCGCCTCCCGCTCAGGCACAAACAGGAACAGGCGTAGGTCAGGTCAATTGGGATGACTGGGGCACAACGAATGCCACCCAGCCGCCCGTCATGACAAACCAACCGGTTCAAACACCTCAAATAACCACACCTCCCCAAGTGACCACCCCGCCATCCACCAAGACTACCGCACCGTCGAGCAATGATTCCGGCGTGCTGCGCAGCGGGAGCTCCGGTGACGCAGTGGAACGGTTGCAGCAGCGCTTGAAGGACCTGGGCTATTATACTGGCAGCGTGGATGGCGATTACGGCGCCGGAACCGTGAGCGCAGTGGAGGCATTCCAATCGGCAAACGGATTGGGTTCTGACGGTATCGCCGGGGCAAAAACCCAGGAAAAGCTGTACAGTTATTATGCTGTTTCCAAACCCAAAAGCAGCGGCACGAATTCCACACCCAAGCCTACTGCAAAAGTAACCTCTACGCCCAAGCCTACCGCTACCCCGAACTTAAGCAATGCCCGGTATTTGAAATTGGGCATGTCGGGCAGTGATGTGCGTCAGGTGCAGAACCGGCTGATATCGCTGGGCTATTTGGCCGGCAGTGCTGATGGCGATTACGGTTCGGCAACGGAAGCGGCAATAAAAGCATTTCAGAAAAAGGCAAAAATATGGGACGATGGCATTGCTGGTCCCGATACACAGCAAAAATTGTTCAGCTCTTCTGCCCCAAAGGCCTCCAGCGTGGCATCCGCAATCGGAGAATCGCTTAAAGAGGGCATGAACGGCGACGCGGTGCGCGCGCTCCAAAAGCAGTTGATCAACCTGGGTTACCTGAGCGGCACTGCAGACGGTGACTTTGGCGCAAACACAAAAAAGGCGGTTATCGCCTTCCAGCAAAACAATGGGCTGACAGCAGACGGTGTTGCAGGAAGCAACACACTCAATAAGCTGTATTCCTCCGATGCCGTGAAGGCGGGTTCCACCGGCACGAACACTACGGCGCCTGTAAGCAGCACCGGCTATACCACCCTTCGGGAAGGGGATTCCGGCGATAAAGTGAAGGTGCTTCAGCAAAAGCTAAAGGATCTTGGGTATTACACCGGCACGGTGGATGGCAAATACGGCACCGGAACAATCACAGCCGTACAAGCCTTTCAAACCAAAAATGGGCTGACGGTGGATGGCATCGCGGGGCCGACTACGCAGCGCATGCTCTTTGGCGATACCTCCTCCAGCAACAACGTTTCAGGTTCGCTCAAGCTGTACGACGAAGGGGCCAATGTCAAAAATCTGCAATATACACTGTATGAGCTTGGTTATTATCAAGATGCGATCAACGGTATTTATGGCCAAAGTACATCCAATGCGGTTCGGGAATTTCAAATAATCAATGGGCTGACGGTAGATGGGGTGGCAGGCAATGCCACCCTGAATCTACTGTATTCCAGCTTTGCCAAACCGGCTTCAGCCGTCAACGTCAGCTATAAAACGCTGATGAAGGGCGACGAGGGCGAAGAAGTAGCTATGATGCAAGCCAGGCTCTATGACTTGGGTTATATGGTCAGTGCACCCACCGGCATTTTCGACGACGAAACCTTCACCGCTTTGAAATCATTTCAGCAATATAACAGCCTAACCGTGGATGGAATAGCGGGCACGTCCACCCAGGAAAAAATTTACAGCGAAACCGCTGTTCGGAATCCCATTGCTATCTGATGGAAATTGGTTGTGTATAGAAGCCAGGCGATTTTCTTGCCTTGCTTCTTTTTTTATGCTAAAATGCATAGGATTTTCCAGACAGGAACGGCAGTATTCCCAGCCGCTTGTTTCTTTTTATAGAAAAGCGCAAAGGAAGGATTGGCCTTGACCATCTGGGAACTGCTTCTCACGGCTGTGGCTGTTGCAATGGATGCTTTGGCAGCAGCAGTCACTATAGGCGCCGGATTTAACAGGGCCTCACTTTCTCAGGCACTCAAGGTAGGTATATATTTCGGCCTGTTTCAGGCGGGAATGCCTGCGCTGGGATTATGGGCGGGGCAGGGCCTTCATCAGTGCATCCAACTGATGGATCATTGGGCCGCCTTTGGCTTGATGTCCATTATAGGCATACGGATGATCTGGGAAGATATACGGCCTCAGTCTTTTTCCGCATTCCCGGGGAATCCGATTGCTGCCGGCCATCTGATTATGCTGGCATTGGCTACCAGCATTGACGCATTGGCGGTAGGCATTTCTTTGGCCATGGCAGATGGATATTCCGCCTCCAGCGGCCTGGTGATCGGTATGGTCACTTTTCTATTATGCACAATAGGTACGCTGCTGGGCAAGCAACTCAGGCGTATTCTAAAGAACAGGACAGGCCTGGCCGGAGGCGTTTTGCTGATAGGCATGGGTCTTAAAATACTGGTACATCATTTGCTTTGGGGGATTTGACGGATGGCTGAT
>JAEVYX010000062.1 GCA_023392515.1 Bacillota bacterium
TTGAAAGTCCGGTGACCCAATTGGATGCTGTTTGGTTCAACTGCTGCGCGTACTCATCCTTGAGCATTGCGCTCATGACGGCGTATTGCAAGGCGGCGCTTCGATTCATGACGCCATTAGACCAGACGGCGGCTGCGTCTTCCGGGCAGCACACGCCAACCTGATCCATTGCTTCCATAAGTAGCTGGCTTCGGACCTAATTGGGGCTGGGCTCCGATACCGTCGCCAAGATATTGATGTATGAGAAATTCACGACACCAATCTCATTGAAGATGGCAGCCAGGAGCCAACTGCCCATGAAGATGTAGCCCACCCATTTTCCAAGCTTCCGGCGTATATTTCCCATAAAACAACCTCCCCTCATCTCTTTACCCGATTGTATGATGAGGGGAAAGAAGAATATTTTTGCTTGTTTGAAACGACATGTCTATTGCCTGATATAGCAGGTGCGTTTTGATGCTAGAAAAAGAAATGGGATAATTGATACAGGAAAATGCTAAGCATTGCGCATGGAATGTAGTATAATAGACAGAAACCCGCCTTATAAATGAATGTCTGCCCGGAAAGGAAAAATGATATGCAATTCAAAGAATTCGGGGAAAATCACCTGCCAACGATCATTTTGCTACACGGCGGCGGCCTGTCCTGGTGGTCGCTCACGGGCATCATCGATGAATTGCAAACCCGGTATCATGTGGTTGCCCCCATCATTGACGGCCATGGGGAGGATGGAGCAACCTCCTTTGTCAGCATTGAGGACTCGGCGGAAAAACTGATCCGCTATATTGATGAAGCCTGCCAGGGCAGGGTATTCGCGCTTGGCGGGCTGTCCTTGGGTGCTCAGATCGTGACGGAGGTGCTGGCAAGAAGGGCTGATATTGCAGAATACGCCATTCTCGAAAGCGCCTTGGTGATCCCCATCAAGGGGATTGCCTCGCTTACAGCGGCATCCTATCAACTGTTTTATGGGCTGGTGAAAAAGAAATGGTTTTCAAAGCTTCAAGCGAAATCCCTGTTTGTGCCCGAAAAAATGTTTGAATTATATTATCGGGACAGCATGAACATATCCAAGCAATCGCTCATTCATGTTACGGTAAGCAACGGAAGTTATGGGATAAAGGATACGCTGAAGAAGTCAAAGGCTAATGTATTGATCATTGTCGGTGAAAAGGAACTGGGTATCATGAAAAAATCGGCCAAGCTATTAAATGATACGCTGCCTTGCAGTAGATTATATATTGCCGAGCATATGGGGCATGGGGAATGCAGCCTGGCTTACAGCAAGACATATCTCAAAAAAGTCGAGGAACTATTTGCAGCCAGGGCGTGAAAGCCGGGGAACGCCATTTTCATGCATACAGGAAGCCCATTGAAGCGAATCGGTTCAATGGGCTGTTTTGCATATATCGTCATGTTATGAAGACAGACCGTTACCGCAGTACCGCTTCGGCAATTTGAGCCCCGTTTGCTCCGGTGTTGAGGGTACATATAACTTTCAGTGCGTACATCGTTTCCCCCGGAAGGGGAATTTCGACGAAGTTACCCGCTTCCGGATTGAAAGTGTAATCCTTGGCCGGCACAAGCTCTTTGAAGGTAATGCCGTCCATACTGCCTTTGAGGGAAAAGGTCTGTGTGCGTGCGCCCCAGACGGAGGCGGGGTTTAGGTAAAGAATCAGGCTCTTGGGCGCGGCGGGCGTTTCAAGGGTCAAGGTCAATTCATCCTGGCCCTGGCCTGCGCCTTCCCAATAGGAGGACAGTTTTCCATCCACGGCATTTGCCGGGCCATAGGACTGGGTTTGGCCGTTGGCGGTGGCGGTCAGCGCCAATCCAGCCTCCAAGGCTGCGGGAGATTCCTTGGCCTTATACGTATGCAAATAACCGGGATAGGTTGCCGTAACCTGATTTTCCGGTGCGATCACCCGGATATTATTCCCGATTTTATTGTTCTTGTTGAGGCGCACATCCTCAAGAGAATGGATGCGCTTCCCCAGAATATCCATGTTGGCAAAGGTCACATCGTCAATGGTGTACTCGTCATTGAAGGCAAAGATGCGGATGGAGCTTTCCTTGCCGGAGAGCACATGAATGCCGTCAAAGGTTACACTTCGGATATTGCCGCGGGTGGGGGATTTGGACCATTGGGATTTGGTGGTAGTCAATTCAATGAGGAGTCTTGTGCCGTCCCCTTCGCCCATTTGGGCATCCTCCACCACAATATTTTCAAAGCGTACATTTTTCACCAGGGCGTTATCGCTGTTGTGTATGGACATGACAGGCTTGTGGAAGCTGTGCAATACCGTAATGTTTCGAAAGGTGATATTCTCCATTACATCTGCCTGGGTTTCATAGCCCACCTCACAGGATTGGGCCAGGTCGGTCCACAGGACGCAGTTTTCAAACAGTATATTGTCCACGTCCCCATCGTAGCCCTTTACTACCAGATTATCATCCCAACCCCTTACAAAGCAATTGCGGGCGGTAAGGTTTTTGCAGGACTGGGTGGTGATGCCGTCTGAGTTTGACCTTGCGGCCACGATGTTGATGCTGTCAATCGTGACATCCTCGCAATGGTACAGGTTTACCGTCCAGGCGGCGGGATCTAAAATAGTGATCCCCTCGATATGAATGTTTTTGCTGTCTGTAAAATTGATGGGCACGATGGTGTCTTCCCAGCGGTCGTAGCGGCTGCCGTCTATGATGCCGCGACCCAGGATGCGGACATTTTCCACACCGCCGGCCTCCACATATCCCCGCAATACGCAGCCCCCGGCCAGGTAAAGGGTTTGGTCACTTTTTAGGGTTATGGCGCCGGCCTCATGCACACCCGGTCCAAAAAACAACACATCCGGGTCACTTGTGTCCGGCACGCTTTCCTCGGGCGCAGAAGCAAACAGGTGCAGCGCACCCTTCACCTGATGGTTATACTCTACGGTCAAGGGGGAAGGCTCTTTCAATACGAATGTTGCGGTATCTCCGCTCACCTGGGGCACGATGCCCAGGGAAAGGGGGCGTACGGTGACGGAAGCGAGTTCCACTCCTGGAAACTGCACACGGACACTCACCGGTCCGCCCATGGAGAAAAGGGCAACAGGCGTCTTTTCCGTCATGGGGCGGGAAGTCCAAACCCTGGTATGGTTTACCGCCGTATCAATCACCGACAAGGGCGTCTCTTCAATCCATACCTTGCAGGTTTCACTTGGCCTTATGTTCATAGGCTGGCTGTAGAGCATGACGGGATACGCCTCCTGAGCCATGGATGGAAGGAGCATGAAAAACACAAGCAGCAGGCATGCAAAGAAAACCGATTGCTTTCTCATGAAAAGGCCTCCTTAGGTTTCCCGGTAATCCTGTGGCAGCGGCAGAATCATTTCATCTTTTCCTACAAGAATGGTTTTGCCGTAAACCATCAGCGTAACAGGCTCACCATTAAGGCAGGCCGAGGTTACACCTTCCCTGTTGACCTTTACCTTGAGCGTGCTGCCGTTCAGCTTAAGGCAAAAGCTGTAGCCCTTCCAGGCTGCCGGGATGGAAGGATTCAGGATTGGGGTTTCTCCATCCGTGCGCAGGCCGCCGAAACCAAACACAATGGTCACCCAGGCGGCGGCAATGCTGGTCAGATGCAGTCCCTCGCATGTGTTGCAGTTATAATTGTCCAAATCAAGCCTGGCCGCAAAGCCGAAAAACTGGAAGGCTTCCCTGTGGCGTTTCAGCTCGCTGGCGAAAATGGCATGAATGGAGGGGGACAGGGAACTTTCGTGGATGCAGCGGGGTTCGTAATAGTCGTAGTTGGCCCTTTTTTCCGCCAGGCTGTAGTCGCCGGGATACAGGAACATGGCCATCAATACGTCCGGCTGCTTGATCATATCGGTACGGTAGATCCGGTCATAGCTCCAGTGATGATATAGGGGAAAGTCCGTAGTGGGAATGCTGTGGATGTCCAGATGCGGAAGTTCAAAGAAGCCCTCGTGCTGTTCGAATACCAGATGCTCATCCTGGCTTAGCCGCATGGCTTTTGCGCAGGCGGCCCACTCCAACCTTTCCGCTAGGGTGAGATGAAGCTTGTTTTCTGTAGCGGAAAAGGATTCCGGGGCTTCTGTCTCCATGCGCCGCAAAACCTGGAGGGTGAAATCCAGCGTCTTTTTTCCCATCAGGTTGGTATAGTAATTGTTGTTTACCATCATGTGGAACTCGTCCGGGCCCATAACACCGTAATAGCCGTAGGTGGTATGGTCCTGGTTCCAATCCCCCCGGGATGCGCAGTAGCGGCTGATCTCAATCAGCATTTCAATGCCCTCCCGGAAAAGAAAAGCATCATCCCCGGTCAGATGGTGATAATTCCAAATACCGTACGCCACGGCGGTACTGGGCTGCATTTGCAAACTGGCGTGCTGCCACAGCGTGCAGGCTTCTTTGCCGTTGAGAGTAGCCACAGGATAGCAGGCCCCCCGGCAATCCAGCTGCCGGGCCCGTTCCCGCGCCGCATCAAGGGTGTGGTAGCGGAAAAGCAGGAGGTTTCTTGCCGCCCTTTGATCGTTGAGCAAATAATAGGGCAGGCAATATGTTTCCGTATCCCAAAAGGCGTGGCCATTATAGGCCTCGCCGGTCAGGCCCTTGGCTCCGATGTTATTGCGTCCATCATAGCCGCGGTAGGTTTGGTGCAGTTGAAAGAGGCAGAAGCGGATCCCCTGCTGGTTCTTGGGATCCCCATCTATTTGTACATCCGCGGTGTGCCACATGGCTTTGTAATGCGCGGCATTTTTCTTTAGCATGCTTTCAAAGGAATCGGCTTCCTTCGCCTGCCGGACGCCATTTTTCAGCAAAGTGTCCGTTGGTTCCAGGCCTTCTCCTTTGCGGCAGGCGGCATTCCATACCCGACGCTCCATCATGAAGGGTTTATCCGGAGACAGGGAGACCGAAACGGAATAGCCTGAATACAGGGGCTTTTGAACGGGCACAGCAGTGCACCCTTCCGACAGGTCCAGTGAAAAGGCGCACAGCACCTTTTGATGGGTGGTTTTTGTGGCGTACAGGTGGGCGGCGGCCGCCCCATCCAGTAAGCCACCCTTGTCCTGCCAGTCACACCGGCCGGTAGTTTGGTGGATTACTGCCCCGTTGACGCCGGGGAACAGGATTGCTTCAGCCTGGCAATTCAAAGCCGTTAAGGTGATACGCTGGGCGGCCTGGTGGGGATCATCCATACAAATCATTCGCTCAAAGACAAGAGAGATACTTTTGCCCTCCGGCAGCGTCCAGATAAGCCTGCGGGTGAGCAGCCCTGTTTTCAGGTCCAATACCCGTTCAAAGTCGGAATAAGCGCAGCTGCCCAGGTCCAGGGGATGACCATCCACCTCTATGGGGCAATGCAGCCAATCGGGGGCACAAACCATATAATGGGTCTGCTTCACAATCCCCTTATAACCGCCGGGGGCATCCTCCCCATCCAATTCATATATACCGCCAAAATAGCTGCCTAATAGGCCCTTTACGCAAGAGCCTTCCTCGAAATACCCCCGAATGCCCATCTGTTCGTTGCCTAAGGAAAAAACCGATTCACTCACTTGATTGTGGCTGGGATCAAAGCCTTTTTCCACAACCTGCCAAGGTTTGCATAAGAAATAAGAGTCTGCTATTTTAGCCATGGCAATCATCCTTTGCTTGGTACAAATTAATAAGCCTATCCTTTAATTCCGGTAGATACGACGTTTTGCGTAATTTGGCGCTGGAAAGCAATAAACAAAATAATGGGCGGGATAATGGCAAAGACGATGGCGCGAATAATATCCATCTGGTTCACCCGGTCAGAGGTACGGTAGGTGAACAGCCGCACCATCACCGTTTCCAGGGGCGTATTGGTAAGTACCAGATAGGGCAGCAGGAAATCAGACCAGGCGGCGTTGACAGCATAGATCAGAATCACCATATTGATGGGCATGCTCAAGGGTATCACAATCCGGAAGAACAAGGACAAGTCATTGCAACCGTCCAGCCGCGCCGCCTCCAAAAGGGAATCGGGCAGGTTGTCATAAAAGCTCTTGAACAGGATGACGTAAAAAGCATTGGCACCAATGGAAAGCCATAATGGCAGGAAGGAACCGATGAGGCCCAGGTTGGTAATGTTGATAAACAGCGGCACCAGGCTTGTGGTAGCCGGGAGCATGAGACTGCCCATGATAAGGGCATAGACCAGCTTGGTTCCCCGGGGCTTTAAGCGGGAGATGACATAGGCGATCAGGCCGTTGAATAAGACGGCACTGACGCAGTTGCCCAGAACCACCCACAGGCTGTTTAAATAGAACCGGTAATATTTCATCTCCTGCCAAGTGGCCTTAAACCCTTCCAAGCTTAAGGAAACGGGCAAAAATTGCGGATAGTACCGCTTGTCGGCAGCCTTGACGCCCCGCATAAACTCCTGGTTTTCTTTAAAGCCGGAAAGAATTACCCAAATAATGGGCATGATTGCAACCAGCATAGCGATAACGCAAACAATAAACATCAGGGCATAACCAATGCGCACGGAAGGCTTTTGCAGATCATAGCCCCGGATCGCGCCATCGGCCTTTTGACGTAGCTTTTTCATATGCGCTCCTCCCTTACATGTCCTTGGGCTTGTTGATCTTGTTGTAAATAAGCGTCAAGGTGATGAGTATCAGGGAGATCATGACGGATACCGACGCAGCTTTGGAATATTGATACTGCTCAAAAGCATATCGGAAAACAAGCTGCATGAGGCTAACGGAGGCGTTGTTGGGCCCGCCGTTGGTCATAACAAGCGGTTCGTAGAGAATTTGGAATACGGCAATCACCTGCAAAATGAGCAGCGTCCGGCCCAGGTTATAGATTTGAGGCACCGTAATATGCCAGATTCGCTGGCGGACATTGGCTCCATCGATAATGGCGGCCTCATATAATTCTGGATTGATGCTTTGCAGCCCCGCAAGATAAATAAGGGTAGTGGCTCCCGCTCCCTTCCAGGTCAGGGTGACAACGATCATGGGAATGGCCAGGGTTGCGCTACTCAGCCAGACACCTTTGGGCAGCCCCGCCGCTTTGAGCAGCATGTTGAGCGCACCGTTATCACCACTATTGAAAATGAATTTCCACAGGAAAACCGTAGCCAGGCCGGGCACGATATTGGGCAGGTAGACAGCCACCCTGAAAAGGCTTTTCCCATGCACCATTTCCTGTATGAGAACTGCCAGCACAATGGGCACCAGGAAGCCGATAAGCAGCGACCAGAGCGTATAAGAAAAGGTGTTGCGCACTGCTGGCCAGAAATCCGGATTCTCAAAGATGGCTTTGAAATTGTCCAGCCCCACAAAGCTGATTGTGCGGATGCCCTTGGTCTCATACAGGCTTAACTGGATGCTTTCCATGAGCGGTATCCAAACATAAAAGGCAAAGAGAATCAAACTGGGCAGCATGATGAGCCAAGCAATTGCATCTTTGCCATATTTGGCCCGCAGGGTGCGCTGGACCTTTTGTTCCAGAACTGGTAACATGCACACCGCCTCCTTAGCTAATATAATAGGAACCAGGCACTTGGGAAAACGCGCGGCAGCGCTCTTTCCCAAGGGTCCGGCAACGAAAACCCGGGAGAGCCGGTTTCCGGCTCTCCCGGCGAAGGACGTCTTGCAAAACCACAAGCCGTCAAGGAGAGAGAGGGGTATTACTTGTTGAAGCCATCATCCAGCATTTTTTGAAAGTTTGCATCGGCTGTGTCCAAAAGGGCCTGTACGTCTGCATTTTCATCGGTAACGACAGCTTGTATCACCTTGGTCAGTTCCTCATACATATGCTGGGCGTCTACGGGTTCTTCCATGCGCAGGTTGCCTTCGGAGCTCACAGCGGTGAAATACGCATCGAACATGCGGGGATCGACATTGCTGTATTCGGCAACCACTGCTTCAGTGGCAGCAATAAAATCCGGATCGGTCCAGGCAGGGAAGGTGTTAATGACGGGAACACCACGTTCTACGCGGCTCTTGGCGTCCAGTACCATGCCGTTCTTGGCGCTTTCCGTAACGACAGGAGCACGGCCCATGCATTCCAGATACTTGAGGCCGGCCATGATTTCTTCCTTGGTGGCTTTCGCAGAGAACACGTAAGGGGTGCCGCCGGACAGGCTGTAGGCACCGGCAGGACCGGCGGGAATGCCGGCCAGCATGAGCTTATCAACAGGCAGGCCGTTTTGTTCGGTAGGCATATTCACACCGTCATTGGCGGCGATATACATGGCTGCAGCGCCGGTGCCCAGTTGTGCAAAGCCGCTTCCCCAGATCTCGGTGGTGGGATCGCTGGTGAGCAGATCATACTTCCATTTGAGGTCTTTTACAAACTGCATGGCGGTAACGGCTTCGGGGGTGTTCAAGTTGCATTCCCATTTGCCATCGGCATTCTGGGTCTCCAATGTAGCACCGAAGGTCCAGGCGATGTTGCTGAAATGCCATCCGCCACCGGCATCGGCAGCCAGGAGGCACAGCGCGGCGGAGCCGGTTTTTTCTTTGATGATTTTGCCGACTTCAATGAATTCGTCCCAGGTCTTGGGGTACTTCGGGATGCCGTTCTCATCCACCAGGCCGGCATCTTCAAAGACCTGTACATTGATCATCAGGCCCAGGGCATAACCATCGCGGGGCAGGCCATACACACGGCCGTTTTCGTCGGAGAGCAGCTTGCGGACGGAGGGGTTCATTTTGTCCAGCCAGCCCAGCTCGGTCAGTTCATCGGTGATATCGGCGACGAAGCCGCCCTTGATGAGCTTTTGAGGTTCAGTATACCAGGTTTCAAACACGGTGGGCAAGGTGCCGGCTTCCGCCATGGAAACGAAGGTATCTGTTGCATATTTGTAGTGGGCCTTTACCACTTCCACATCGGGCATGGCGGCCTGGAAGGCGGGCAGGAAGTCCTTTTCATGGGCTTCGATGGCGCCGGTATCCACATCCTCAGGCCAGATACCCAGCGTCAGCGTGGTCTTGGCTTGCGCAAGAGCAGACAGGGCACCCATAGCCAACATGAGGCACAGGAGCAGAGCAACAATTTTCTTCATGGGGATTCCTCCTTTTTGATTAGGGTTTATACGTATGGAAGGGGATGGCACAAACCATCCCAGAGGCCCAAAGCCCAATGGAAGACCTGTGGGATATGGGAAGGTTTTACGTTCAACTTAGCCGAAGTATAACACCGGCAACAGATTCTGTCAATAGAGTTTTACGTAAAACTTTCAGCAATTTCAAGCAAAATTCAACCGGCGTTTCTTTTCAAGCGCAAGGTTTAATGCTATAATGCAGTATATGTGTTAAGATGTACTAAAGGAGGTGGCATGCTTGCCCACCATCAAAGATGTGGCTCGCGCCGTAGGGGTCAGCACGACCACCGTATCCAATGTCATCCATGGGAATTCCCATCGGGTTTCGCCTGAAATGGTAGAAAAGATTGAGGCAGCTATTGCAAGGCTTCAATATGTACCCAATATGTCCGCCCGGGCGCTGGTGAACAATGCCTCGCGGATCATCGGGGTCATTAACCATCTGGTGCCGCTGGAAAGCGGCGGCTTTTTTCAGGACCCCTTTCATGGAGCGCTGCTGGCGGGGATAGAACAAACGCTTCGCGAGCAGGGGTATTACCTGATGGTACGTACCATCGACAACGTGCCGGAATTGATGTCCCTTTTAAGCAACTGGAATTTGGACGGCCTGATCTTGACCGGCATTTTCCCTACGGATTTTTACGAAAGCCTGCTGGCCCAGAAGACTCCCATTCTTTTGATTGACAGTTATATCAATAACGAGCAGGTGCTGCAGGTGCGTTTGGAGGACCAGCGAGGGGGCTATCTGGGCACCCGGCACCTTTTGGAAAACGGTCATCGGGACATATTGTTCTGTGGACCGCCCATCCTTTCGGAAGGCGTGCTGGCCCAGCGCTTTCAAGGATATTGTCAGGCACTGAAGGAATTTAACGTACCGGTTAGAATGGAAAACGTGTACCAGCGGGAAATCGGCATAGAGCAGGGTACAGCCCTTGGCCGGGAATTGGCGGCGAGAACGGACTATTCGGCAATCTTCTCTACCGCGGATATCCTGGCGGCAGGCTTGATCTCCGGGCTTCAGGAAGCTGGCCGGCGGGTGCCTGAGGATATTTCCGTGGTTGGTTTTGACGATTTAAACATCGCGCGCCTGACCAGCCCGCAATTGACCACCGTGCATCAAGATGTGGTGAAAAAAGGGGTTATCGCCGCGCAGATGCTGATCGATGCGCTTCGCGGCAAGGATCATTCCGCTTCCCGATGTGTGGTGCTGCCTGTAAGCATGGTAATCCGGCATTCGGTGAAAAAACTCGTTTAATATAATATACAGGAGTCTTATATGCTTAAAAATCTATTGTCCATTATCCAGGAAGCCGGGGAAAAAATGCTTGCCTATGACAAACCCAAAGTCTATCAAAAGGAAGGCCACGCCAATTATGTAACCCAGGCGGATATCGAAGTCCAGGCGTTTTTAATGGAACGGCTTTCACGGGCAATGCCTGAGGCCGGATTTTTTGCGGAAGAGCGCGAAAACGAAGCGCTTGGGACAGGGCTCGTCTTTGTCATTGATCCTATCGACGGTACCACCAATTTTATGCGTGGCAGGAGCTGTTCCTCCATATCGGTGGCGTTATTGCGGGATCGGGTTCCGGTGCTGGGGGCGGTCCTAAACCCTTACCGCAAGGAACTTTTCCACGCCGAAAAAGGGCGGGGCGCCTATTTGAATGGGGCACCCATCCACCCGTCAGACATGCCTATGGAAAAAGCGCTTGTAAACATGGGGACGTCCCCCTACAATGCGCTGTTGGCCGGAAGAAGCATGGAAGCAGCCAAGGCCTTTTTGCGGGAGGCTTCCGATATCCGCCGTACCGGATCGGCTGCCATTGACCTGTGTGAGGTAGCCTGCGGCCGAAGCGATATCTATTGGGAATTGGAGCTATCCCCCTGGGATTATGCGGCCGGTTCGCTGATCGCCGCGGAAGCTGGGGCGCAGGTAGGCTGCCCTGGGAAGGGCATGCTTTCTTACGAACGGAAAATGGCTGTGCTGGCGGCCAATCCCTTGTGTTTCAAAAGGGCAGAGGAGCTTTTGCTCAGCGTTTAATGTTCTTTACTTTAGCGGGTCTCCCGCTCGTTCTCCTTTGGATAGAGCACTTTTACATTGGCTTTTTGAAAAGCTTCCATCCACTCGTCGGAGGGCTTTTCGTTTGTAACCAGACAGTCGATATCCTTCAGGCCGCAAAATACCCGGTACGAGGTGCGGTTGAATTTTGAACTGTCGCACAGGAAAATCGCTTTGCGGGCGGATTGAAGCATTTGCTTTTTAATACAGACATCCTCTTCATTGACGTCGGTAACGCCGCTTTCCAGAGAAATGGACCGGGCGGAGAAAAACAACAGATCACAAGTAAAGTCGGCAATACGCTGCCTGGCCGCCTCCCCCGTAAAGCCCCTGGCAAAGGTGTTAAGCCAGCCGCCGGTGCAGCATACCTGGGCGGAAGACAAATTGTCCAGGCAGTCCAGGGCCAGCTGAGCGCTGTTGGTGAGTATTTTCAGGTTGTTTTTTTTGTCCAAAAACTTTACCATGTGGGAAACGGTGCTGGTGCAGTCCATGGAGATATACATATCATCCCGCACCAGTCGGGCTGCCAGCTTGCCGATGATATTCTTTTCCTGTTTGTTTTCATAGGTACGGATGGAGTAGGGGATTTCATTGCTTTGATGCTCGATGAGCATAGCGCCCCCATAGGTGCGCCGCAGCACCCCTTCCTTTTCCAGAGAAGCAAAGTCCCGCCGGATGGTGGAAGGGCTTACACTGTACTGTTTGGCCAATTGGCTGACCAGCACAGCTTTTTTTAAACGCAGTTCTTTTAAAATATAATCCACCCGTTCAATATTCAGCATAAGTTCGACCTCCGATGCTCGTTTGTGCGCGATTCGTCACACTTTGACGCATAATTCTGCTCGCTTATCAAGTGTACCACACTTTCTTTCCTTTGACAAACCCCCATGCTATAATGAAAAAAACGAGCGGGAGGGATTGAATCATGCAAATTGAAGCCATGCGGCTCTCTGATTTTTTAAAGCCGTTTCCCTGTGATTGCGGCAAGCCTCATACGACGGATTTGAAAAACGTAGAAATCGGTACGGGCGTTTTATTTAAGCTGCCTGAAATTTTGCGGGAATTGAATCATCATAAAGCCTTCGTATTGGCCGACCAGACCACCTTTGAGGCGGCGGGCCGGGATGTGCTTGCTATATTGGAAAAGTCGGGTTTCCCTTTTGCGTTTCATCTGATTCCCCAGCCGGAAGTCACCCCCGATGAAACGACTTTGGGCAGCATACTCATGGCCTACGACCGGACATGTGATGTAATTGTTGGCGTTGGCAGTGGCACGATCAATGATATCAGCCGGTTTTTGAGCTATCAAGCGGGCCTTATGTACTTTATCGTAGGCACCGCACCTTCAATGGACGGCTTTGCTTCCTCTGTCGCACCGATGATTACCAACAATCTAAAAACTACCTATGAAACCCATGTGCCCCAGGCCATTATTGCAGACCTTGCCATACTTTCCAAGGCGCCCATGAACATGATTGCGGCAGGGTTCGGGGATATTTTGGGCAAATATACCTGCCTGGCGGACTGGAAGCTGTCCCACATCATCAACGGTGAATACTATTGCCCTACGGTGGCAGGCATCATGAACCTGGCGCTTACGCGTACCATTGAGAGCCGGGATGGCTTGAAAAACCGTGACATGGCCGCTATTCAAAAATTGACAGAAGCGCTGATCCTGGCGGGCATTGCCATGAGCTATGTGGGAAACTCCCGGCCTGCTTCCGGTTGCGAGCATCACTTGAGCCACTTTTGGGAGATGCGCTTTCTTTTTGAAGGGCGAAAGGCTGTCCTTCATGGAACCAAGGTAGGCATTGGTGAAGTTGCGGCGTTAAAATTGCATGAACTGCTTCAAAAGGAATCCATCGATTTTGATAAGGTCAAGAAAACGACTGTTCCATTAATGGATGAAGCCTGGGAAGGAAAAATCCGCAAGGCTTTTCAGGCTGCTGCGCCGGAAGTAATCGCCCTGGAAAAAAAGACGGGGAAAAACGCGCCGGAAGGAAGGCTGAAAAGAATTCAAGCCATGGAAGAGCGTTGGCCCGAAATTCAGGAAGTTCTCGCCTCTCTGCCCTCTTCCAAGGCGGCGGAGGAACTGCTTGCAAGCGTGGGCGGGCCCATCCGGCCCAGGGAAGTGGGGCTTACGGAGGAAACCGTCCGGGAAAGCATTTTGTATGCCAAAGAGGTGCGCAACCGGTATACCGTTTTGCAGATGTTATGGGATTTTGGCCTTTTGGAATCGTATGCGGATAAGGTGACGGAGGAATTGTTCGCGTAGGGAAATATAGAGGGAACACATTCGACAATGAGGCAGCCGTTTATTTATGCGGCTGCCTTTTGATATAGACAAAATTAGGCGGGGCCATAAAAGGCCCCGCCTGGGGAATCAAGGGTCGCCTTGCGGCTTCTTCGGGAGAGAGATCATGACCTTAACGCGTCTTTCCCGAAAAAATATCCCCGCACACCGGGAGGGAATCGGACAGTTTTTGTTAAGACGAAGTGGTTTCGACTGCAAAAGCTGCGCCAGGATAGTCTTGCCGCCTCATGAAAAACGGAAAGGCCGGATGGCTGTGCTGGAAATAATAAGCTTCCCCTGTTTCTTTTTTCTGGTTATGCCTCAAGCTTTCTGAACTTATTCCCGCTTTGCATACGGCGTATATCCTTGAGCTCTTTCATTGCCGTGATATTCAGCGGAAACGCCAGATGATCCTTAATGGCGGAATCGTACACCAGCGTTTCATCTTCATCCCACTGGGCGATAAACAAAGGACAGATTACCGTAATTCGCCGAGCTTTGCTTTCGCAGATACCGGACATTTGGAATACCAGCGTACCGTCTTCCTCCAAATGATAGGAAGAGGCATCTATCATGGAATCTCCGTCAACTGTGGCATCCATGCTCACATGAAGCATCTGCTTTTTTTGTGCCGCAGCCGCCTGTGCATATGTCCGGGTGTCCCTGCTATAAGGCAGCCCGGCGGAAGAAAACAGGTCGGAAGGGGATGCATCATTCCCCATTAGCAACACCTTGTCGGGCTCCTTCGGCCGGGCTTCCACTTCAATGCTCAGTTTGGCCCCGTCGCAAACAGCCTGGCGTACGGTAAATGTAATAGCCTCGGTTTCGCCTCCAATTTGCGTAAGTTCAGCCTGAAGGGTTTGGGGCGTTTCCGGTGGACTCTTCACACCCGTGAACATGTCAAGAGGTTTAAGAATTTTCCACCCGGCAGACAGCCCATAGGCTGTGGCCCCCAAAAGGATCAGCAGGCAAAAAGAGGCGATGATGGCGGTGATTTTCACCCGTTTCATCGTTGCATCTCCTTGTGTATTGTGCGCAAAACAGGCTTTTCAATAGTTAGACGGCTAGAATCGGCCTTTGGTTCATGTGCCTAAAAAAATTTATTGCATGAAGGGAAGAAAAAGAGCGCACCTTCCGGCATTGGCCGCAAGATGCGCTGCAGACTGTCAAAAACCTCTGGGAGGTGTCGGAGGGGCGCCCCCTCCGACTGTAAATCCGAAATCGGCGGCGTGTACGTCGATTTCGGAAGCCTTGCGCAGCAAGGTTTCCTTACGCCCTTCGCCGGCCGTGAGCATAGCTCACAGGTGAAGGGTGCAGATTCGAAAAAGCGGCGCAGCCACTTTTTCGACACGCTGGAGCGCACCTTCCGGCATTGGCCGCAAGATGCGCTGTATTAGAAGATAAATAAGATGCTCTCTACATCCGTTCAGGGGCCTCCATGCCGATAAGATACAGACCTCGTTTCACAACACCCCGTACGGCGCGGGTCAAAGCTACTCGTGCCGCGGCCAATGATGGCGCCTCATCCAGAATGCGGTGCTCGTAATAGAATTTGTTGTAGGCCTGGCACAGGTCGGTAACGGCTCTTGTGAGAATGGAGGGCTCATACCGAAGAGCAGCCTCCGCTACCACGTCGGGGAACCTGGACAGCTGACGCAAAATTTCCTGTGCTTCATCATCGGTGAGGCCTGCAAAATCCGGGTCCGGCAGGGATGCTTCTTCGGCCTTGCGCAGGAGGGAGCAGCAACGGGCATGGGTGTATTGAACATAGGGCCCGGTCTCCCCATCAAAATTCAAGGCGCGGTCCCACCAGAAATCGATATCCTTGATGCGGTTATTCTGCAGATCGGCATAGATCACTGCGCCTATGCCCACCTGCCTTGCCACCTCTTCCTTGTTGGGAAGCTGGGGGCTTTTCTCCTCTATGATGGCCATGGCCTTTTCCTGGGCGCGGTTCAGCAGATCCTCCAAATAGACCACGTGGCCTTTGCGGGTTGCTAATGTCTGCCCCTCATAGGATATCATGCCAAAGGCCACATGCTGCAAATCCTTGGCCCAGGGATAGCCCATCAGTTCCACGACCTTGAACCATTGACGGAAATGCAGATCCTGCTGATAGGCCACCACATACAGGCATTTATCGAAATGATAGGTATCATGGCGGTACAAGGCTGCCGCAATATCCCGTGTGGCATACAAGGTCGCCCCATCCTTTTTGAGAATCAGGCACGGGGGCATCTTGTATGGCTCCAAATCCACAATGGAAGCTCCGTCACTGATGGTGAGCAGGCTTTTTTCAGCAAGCTCACGCACAACCCGGTCCATTTTATCATTGTAAAAGCTTTCACCGGCATAGCTGTCAAAGGTAACGCCCAACAGATCGTACACCTTTTGGGTGTCTTTGAGTGTCAAATCTTTGAACCAGTTGAAAATCTCCAGCGCTTCCGGCTGGCCGTCCTCAATCGCCTTGAACCAGGCCCGGCCTTCATCCTCCAGGGCAGGCTCCTTTTCCGCTTCCTCATGAAAACGTACATACAAGTCTACCAGCGCCTGCACGCCGCCCTGCTCTACGCTCTCCTTTGTGCCCCAATGCTTGTAGGCGGCAATCATTTTGCCAAACTGGGTACCCCAGTCCCCAAGATGGTTAATGCCTACGGTCTTGTAGCCAAGAAAATCAAAAATGCGTTTAAGGCTGTGGCCGATCATGGTGGTGCTCAAATGCCCGATGTGAAAGCGCTTTGCGATATTGATAGAGGAATAATCCAAACAGATGGTCTTCCCTGCTCCTTCGTCAGATGCACCCCACTGGTCCCCAGCCGCAAGTACCGCAGCCAAGGTTTCCTTTGCAAAGTTTTCCCGGTTCAAAAAGAAGTTGACATATCCCCCCACGCATTCCAGACGGGCGGTTTCGGGGGCATTCACCGCATTTTGAAGCGTGGCGGCAATGGCGTTGGGCGCGGCACGCAAAACTTTCGCCAGGCGGAAGCAGGGAAAGGCATAATCCCCCATGTCCCGCTCCGGAGGGATTTCCAGGTATCCTGCAATATCTTCCTTGGACGGCAAGCCCTGAACGTTCGGATAGGCTTCCTGCATGCCTTTTTCAATCAAAGCTGCAATGCGCGCTTTCATATCCATGTAGCAACTCTCCTTCGAATGCATGGAAAATTCGTACTGCTTATCTTACCATAGCGGTACGGGTTGCGCAACGGATTTAGGCAAAGGATTGAAATTCCTCATATAAGCCGTTTTTAAAATAGGTGTTTAGTATTTTTAAATGCAGAAATCTGCTGATGAACATAGCGTTGGGAGTCTTCTTGTGATGATATGTTTCGTCTGCTATAATGGCTTCATTCGTTGAAATGAGGAATCAATCTATGTGGGATTGGGAACTTCAGAAAAACGGCTCGGGTAAACACACCTACAATAAGCTGGCACAATACAGCGATGAGAATTTTCATTACGCCCATGTAATATCCAATGGTTCGTCAGAGGATGTTTTCTGCCTGCACAACCATGCGATGTATGAACTCGTTTACATGATCAGAGGAGATGTGATGTATCTTGTAGAGGGGGAAAAGTACCATCTGCAGCCCCCCTGCATCCTGATCATTGGGCCGACCGTGCTTCATAAGCTGTTTATCTGCTCCGACGAACCCTTTGAGCGGCATACCCTTTACATTTATTATTCCGGCAACGATTCTCCCATGTCTTCGCTGATGGCAAAATGCCAGCCGCCCATCGGCCACGAGCGTATCGGCAGCATGTATTATCAGGGGAAAAACGTATGTCCGCTTAAAGATTACCTTCAACTGCTCGCCGGGACCTGCCGTGAGGAGGACGAGATGCTGCGCGAGCTGGTACCCGTTTTTGCCCAGGCTTTTATTGCAAAGCTGCTGATGATTACAAGAAAAAGCAGTCCGGAAAAGTACAGCAAGGGCACTTCCAGCACCGTAGATACGATGCTGGCTTACCTGAACCAAAGCTTCACACGGGAGATTACCCTGCAGGATGTGGCAAACCGCTTTTTTATCACAAGGGATTATTGTAACCGTGTTTTCAAGAAGGCGACGGGCATGACCGTGATGCAATACGTTATCTACAACCGGGTGCTGTATGCGAAACAATTATTGATAGACGGCATTTCCGCAGCCCAGGCGGCCGAAATGGCCGGATTTTCTGACTACAGCAACTTTTTTCGCTCCTACCGCAATATAACAGGCCGCGCACCAAGCGAAGATCACAAGTTGTCAAGCGGTATGCTTGAAATACCGGATTATGTTCGCAAAGGCCTGTAAATGGCTGGGAACGAAGTGTATCGAAAAACCACGAATGTACGATATTTGCAATACATTTCACACTATTCACAATGGTTGACGCCTTTCTTATTTGGTAAAATACAATCATCCATTTGAAATGCTTCACGGCCCGATAAAAGCTGAGCAAGAGTAGTCGGACTGGAAAGAGGTATCTTTCGTGATCGATTTTGAGCAAATGAAGCGTGATATACAGACGCTGAATTTAAACCTGTACGATTTTGCATTGTATACAGATCAGGGCCTGAAACAACACAAGTTCCAGAAATGCAACACGTGCAATAACAGCTATTCCATCGGTAAGGCTTTTGTGATGACAGCAATCGGCCTCCTCTGCGACGACGGACTTGTGCATGTGGAAGACCGGCTGTCTGTTGTGATGAATGACCTGTTTCCACCCGTGACAGATGACGGCTGGAAGATTGCTACTGTGGAACAGGCTTTGACGCATCATTTGGGATTCGCCAGCGATTTTCTGGATATTGACGTGGACGACGTAACCAGCTATCCAACAGATGATTACTTATCCCTCGTTCTTTCACATCCGCTGGAATACCTTCCCGGCACACATTATGCATATAGCGACGCCGCTTTCTATTTGCTGGCCCGCCTCGTGGAGCATGTGTCGGGCAAGACTTTGGACGCCTTTTTATACGAGCGGCTGCTGTCACCCATGCATTTTCACGAGATCGCCTGGAGCCGCTGTCCGCATGGACATCCCATTGGTGCGACAGGCATGTATGCCAGCGCTGCCGATATCGTGAAGCTGGGCTGGCTCTATTTGAACGGCGGCGTTTTCGAGGGCCGGCACCTTCTTTCAGCAAAGTGGGTCAAACGGGTGCTGACGCGGGAATATGAACTGCACATGATGACACCGAACGGCCTAATAGGGAAGGGCGGCATGTACGGACAGGGGCTGGTCCTGTCTAAGGAAGGGCGCTTTGCTGTTTCATGGCACGGATACGAGGGCGGGGCAGGGATCGAACGGTTGATCGATTACCTGGACAGCCTTCACAGATGATGAAGGCGATATAAAGTATGGCACTGTTTCAAGGAACGATTCGCTCGGCCTGCCTGAACATGGATACCCGTATCAACGTGAGCCTGCCTTATGAGAGCCTGCCGGATGAAGGCGGTAGGGAATACCGAAAAACGTTGATTCTTCTGCATGGCATGAAGCAGAACGCGGACTCCTGGGTCCGCATGAGCCGTGTGGAGCGATTCGCCAGCCAGTATGGTTACGCCATAGCCATGCCGGAGGTTCAGAATAGCTGGTACGCTCCGCAGCCATATGCTGTGGACTATTTTCAATATATCAGCAAGGAACTGCCAGAAGTGCTGCATAGGGTCTTTGGCCTTTTAACAGACCGGGATCATCTCGTCGTGGGAGGCCTTTCCATGGGCGGATTTGGCGCTTTTTTATGCGCGCTGACATACCCCGAGCGTTTTTCCGCAGCTATGGGCTTTTCCGGTGCATACATCTTTCATGAAAAGGACGGCAGCCCCGTCTCTTGGGCCGAGGAGTGCGCACACCTCATTGGGAAGGATGGCAGAACGCTCAAGGAATACGATATTGAAGCCCTTCTGGAAAAAACGGCCGGAAGTTCTTTTAAGCCCCGGGCCTATATCGCGTGCGGCCGGTCTGACGATTGCTACTCGTCCTATAAGCAAATGCGCGACGAACTGACAAGATACCGTTACGATGCTGTTTTCGATGAATGGGAGGGCGCCCACGACTGGACATTCTGGGATGCCGCCCTTTTACACGGCATTCGCTGGCTGGAAGGACTTTCGGAAAAATGACGACTTGTACGCCGTCTGTGAAAACGGCTGCAAAATAATAGAAAGGTGGCATTTGCAATGAAAAAACATTCCGGTTCCAAACTCCTTTGCCTGCTGCTCGCTGCAATGCTGATCACAAGCCTCACCCTTCCCGCTTATGCAGTGGATGAACCCATGGTGATCAATATTGCCCGTATGGGTGATACCACAACCATGGACCCGATCTTTGCGGGCGACAACGTGGATATCTGGGTCATGAATCTTATCTTTGAAGGCCTTGTCCGCAGTACGGCTGACGGAAGGGATATCGAGCCCTGTCTCGCAACCAGTTGGGATTTGAGCGAGGACAAGTGTACGTATACTTTCCACCTGCGTGAGGGTGTCTGTTTCAGCACGGGCGAACCTGTCACAGTGGACGACTGGGTATACAGCCTTAACCGTGTCGTATCCCGTGAGGATGGCGCTTGGCAATTCATGGTCGCCAATGTGACTGACATTTCTGCGGTAGACGATAAAACCTTGTCCATTACCATTTCCACTCCCTCCGGCTCCTTCCTGGCCGACCTGGCGCTGTTCTGCTGCGCTGTCGTTCCAAAGAATTACTATGAGAAAACCGATGATGCAACTCTGGCTAACGCTCCGATCGGAACAGGCCCTTTCTACCTGGATTCCTGGGTTAAACAGGAGAACATGTGCTTCCGCAAAAACGGGTATTACTGGGACGAAGGCTATCCCGTTGCCGATGAGATCAATTTTCATGTAGTACCTGACGATAATACCCGCATCATGCAGCTGCAGGCGGGTCAGATCGACGTCTGCACCGGATTGACTGCCAGCGGCATCGCAATGGTGAAGTCATTCCCCGGCGTTAAATTAATCGAGAATGAGTCTACCCACGTCAGCTACATCTCCTTCAACTATACAAGTGAAAAGCTTTCCGACGTCCGTGTGCGTCAGGCTTTGACCTATGCTACAGACCGCGACGCAATCATCACTTCTGTTTATGGCGGCATAGGCAAACGCTGCACCTCCTTCATCTGGCCGACCGCCAAGCACTTCAATAATAATCTGCCCGCTTATGAATACGACCTTGAAAAGGCCAAGGCGCTTCTCGCTGAGGCGGGCGCAGAAAACCTCGAGCTTAACGTGATTATCGTTGCCGGCGATAGCCAGGACCTGATGCTGGCCACCGTCCTGCAAAGCCAATGGGCGAAAGCGGGCGTAAAGCTGAATATTCAGCAGCTGGACAGCTCCGCACGCCGCGAGCACCGGAACGGCCTGACCTATGAGATTCTGTTCAGTTATCTGACGAGTGACATCGCCGATACCTCCGAACTGATGGAGCTGGTTTGCTACTCCGAGACCTCCGATTGCTGGCATCTTGGCTGGAATGGTGAAAAGCAGGAGAAGGCTGAAGCTCTGGTCAAAGCTGCTGCCTCTACCATGGACGAGGATGTCCGCATGAAGAACTACACCGAAGCGCAGTTGATTTGCGCTGAAGAAGCTATCATCATCCCGCTGAACTGCATTCCGTCTACAGATGCTGTTCGCGACAATATTGAGGGCTTCTACCAGTCTCCGTTAGGCACTTATATGTTCAACGAGCTTTGCAGAGTCAACTGATCGAGGAGCAAAGCAGTCACAAGTAAAACTAATGCTGGGGGTGGTGGGCCGCCAGGCACGCCATCCCCTCATATCAAGCCGGCTTTGCCGACTCGTTGAAAAGCGCACTTCCCTCCCGCGCTTTTCAGCGAAGAACCGGAGACGAAGAATATGCAGCAGTTGAACTATATCATGAAAAGGATACTCCAGATGATTCCCGTTCTGTTTGTGGCTACGGTCATTATCTTCTGGGGTATCCGGTTGATTCCTGGAAACCCAGCGGAAGTCATGCTGGGTGAAAAGGCAACCAAGGAAGCCATCGCGGCAATGGAAAAGAAGATGGGCCTTGATCAGCCCATCTATAAACAGTATCTTTTCTATCTCAGAGACTTAATCCACCTGGACCTGGGCACATCGATCAGGCTCAAGCAGCCTGTGGCGGAACTGTTCAGGCAGCGCTCTGTGATCACGATAACTTATACCGCTATGTGTACGCTTTTCACGCTTTTGATTGGCATTCCATCAGGTTATATTGCTGGTATGACAAAGAGAGGTTACCTGAGCAAGGGCATCAATTCTGTGGCATTGGTCTTTTTGTCATTGCCTGAGTTTTGGTTTGCAATTCTGCTGCTGTTTCTTTTCGGTCTCAAGCTGGGATGGCTTCCTATCGGAGGGTGGGGGAATAACTGGCCCGAACATATTTACAGCATGATCCTGCCCGCCTTTACGGGCGCGGTCGGGTCGGTCGGTTTGCTCATCCGCAACATCCAAAGCAGCGTACAGAAAATTCTCGCCAAGGACTATGTGGACTTTGCGAGGAGCAAGGGCCTGAACAAGCCCGTGATACGCTCCCGGTACGTGATGAAGAATGTCATGATATCAACGTTGACACTGGTTTCCATGCGCATCACCTCGATGCTGGGCGGCAGCGTCATCATCGAGACAGTCTTCGCCCTGCCCGGCCTGGGCTCAATGCTGGTCAACGCGATTAACGGACGGGACTATATCCTCGTTCAGGGAACGGTGCTGCTCTTTTCTCTGGTAGTGCTGTTCATAAACCTGATTACGGATATTTGTTATTCCTTCGTCGACCCGCGCATAAAGCTGCAGTAAGGGAGAGATACGGATGCGGAATACAAAAAAGAAAAAGGTGCTGAAAACCCAGAAGCCTGTGGCATTGATTATTGGCGGAATATTGTTCTCCATCATGCTCATGATGGCTTTTTTTCCGAGGCTGTTTACCTCCTACGATCCCACCGAGTTGAATCTGATGAATATGCTCCAGTCACCTTCCAGAGATCATCTCTTTGGCACGGACAACTATGGCCGCGACGTATTTACCCGCGTTGTCTATGGAGCCGCTATTGACCTCAAGATCGGCTTTGTAGCAATGTTGGTTCCATTTTTTGTGGGCAGTTTTATTGGGTTGCTGGCGGGTTATCATGGCGGCTGGGTGGATGCTGTCATCATGCGTATTCAGGATATCATGACGGCATTCCCCTTCATTATATTGATTATTGCTATTGTGTCCATACTGGGTTCCGGTGTGGCAAACCTTTACATTGCCATCTGGCTGGTGGGTTGGCGTGATTATACCAAGCTCGTCCGCAGCGAGGTGCTGGTGGAGAAGAACAATGAATACGTATTGGCGGCACGTTCCCTTGGCTTTTCCAACATGCGCATCATGTTCAGACATATCCTGCCAAACGCGATCAACAGTGCTGTAGTCTATGCTGTCTCCGACGTGATGATTTGCATGCTTCTTGGCGCTTCTCTCAGCTTTCTGGGCCTTGGCGTGCAACCGCCTACGTCCGAATGGGGAGCTATCATAGCGGAAGGCCGCCCCTATATTTTTAACGCTTGGTGGATCGCGGCGCTGCCGGGCGCAGCGCTGGCCTTGACGGGTACCGCACTAAGCCTTCTGGGCGAAGGCCTTTCGCGGGTTCTTACCAACGACGGGCGTCAATAAGGAGATGGGATAATGATGGATGCATTACTGGAGGTTCGCGACCTCCATACCTATTTCCTAAACGGCAAAAAGATTGTTCGTGCGGTGGAAGGCGTATCCTTTAGCGTCATGCGCGGCGAGATATTCGGCCTTGTGGGAGAATCCGGCTGCGGCAAGAGCGCAACATGCCGTTCTCTAATCAGGCTCGTCCAATCCTCCGGAGAGATTATGAGCGGAGAGATTCTCTACAACGGAAAGGACATTGTCAAACTCAGCGAGCGCGAGATGATGAGCATTCGCGGCCGGGAAATCAGCATGATCTTCCAGGAACCCATGAACACACTGAACCCGGTTACGACCGTTGGCCTCCAACTAATTGAAACGCTTGCGCATTCGGGCTTAAGCAAAGAACAGAAAAAGCAACGTGCTGTCGATCTTCTGCGCATGGTTGGCATTGCTTCCCCTGAAACACGGCTCAATGATTATCCGCATCAGTTTTCGGGAGGCATGCGGCAGCGCGCGATGATAGCCATCGCGCTGGCCTCCCAACCTAAGCTGCTCCTCGCCGACGAGCCCACGACCGCTTTGGATGTTACAATTCAGGATCAGATCATCAAACTTCTGGTTAACCTCAAGGAACAGCTTGCTATGAGCATGATCCTTGTTACCCATGATTTGGGTGTGGCTTCCCAGATGTGCGACAGGATTGCCGTTATGTACGCGGGCCACATTATGGAGATAGCAACAGCGCACGGACTCTATTATTCCCCGCACCATCCTTATACCCTGGGCCTTATGCACTCCATGCCGCTTGCCGGCACGAAGGGCAAAAAGCTGGTCCCCATCCAGGGTACGCCGCCCAGCCTCAGCGAGGAGATCAAAGGATGTCCCTTTGCGCCCAGATGCTCCATGGCCAAGGATTGCTGCCAGAAGGAACTGCCCAAACTGCGGGACATATCCATAAACCACCGCGTTCGCTGCCACTTTGCGGAGGAGCTCGAAGGGGAAGGCTTCCTGAGCGAGATCAGAAAGGCGGACAACTGATATGTCTGAAAAAGGAACGCCATTGCTCTTTGTCGAACATTTGACCAAACAGTTCCCCGTTAAGCAGACACTCTTTGAGATGATCGCCCGCAGGCCTCAGAAATTCGTGCGTGCCGTAGACGATGTCGGATTTGATGTATATTGTGGGGAGACGGTTGGCCTTGTCGGTGAAAGCGGGTGCGGAAAGAGTACCTTGGCCAAGATGCTCAGCCGCCTATATGCACCAGACGGGGGAAGGGTGCTTTTCGAGGGGAACGATATCTTTTCCATGGACAAGAAGGCGCTGCAGAAAGCGCGCTTCAAGATGCAGATGGTTTTCCAGGACCCCTATTCGTCGCTTAATCCGCGCATGACCGTGAAGCAAATGTTTTACGAGGTGCTGGCCGTCCATAAGCTCTGCGCCGCTTCGGAGATGGAAAAAGAGAGCCTCCGCATCCTTGGCCTCGTCGGGTTGGATAAAAACGCATTAAACAGGTACCCCAGCCAGTTTTCAGGCGGCCAACGCCAGCGTATCAGCATTGCTCGCGCACTCATTATGAATCCGAACCTCCTGATTGCGGATGAGCCAGTTTCGGCATTGGATGTGTCCATACAAGCTCAGGTCATAAACCTTCTCATCGAGCTTAAGAAGACACTGAGCCTGACGATGCTGTTTATCTCACACGATCTTCGTGTGATTCGCTACATATCGGACCGTGTCGTGGTCATGTATCTGGGCAGGATCGTGGAAATGGGCGAGGCCGAAGCGCTGTTCAACCATCCCCTTCACCCGTACACCGATATTTTAATGAAGGCTGCCCCCGTCATTGATCCGGACAACCACACCCGTTCGTACGCCATCCAGGGCGAAACGCCAAGCCCGCTTAATATCCCATCGGGATGTCGTTTCCATCCGCGCTGCCCCTATGCTATGGATATCTGCAAAAAGGAGGAGCCCGAACTTCGGGACGCTGGAGGCGGCCGCTGTGTTGCATGCCATTTCGCTTTGAAGCCGACGGATCGAACGCAGGGACAATAACTTGTCCGGTATCCAGCCGTTCCAAGGCTTTCATGCGATAAAAATCCAGCAATTTTGCATATGAAGAATAAAAATGGAATACTGCCATCGATGATGATTTTTGCCACCGGTGTGTGTTTCAGCTTTTCCGGCATTCTCAGCAAACTGACAACATGGAGCCCGCTTACCTTGGTGGCGGGGCGCGGATTGCTGGCAGCCATCATTTTGGGGATTGCAAGGAGGAGCTTCAAGCCCAAACTGGGCAGGGGAGAATGGATTGGTGCAATTGGATTATGCGGGACAGGGCTTTTATTCATGTTTGCAAACAGGCTGACAACGCTTGCAAACGCCATTGTACTCCAATATGCGATGCCCATTTTCGTCGTACTGTATTGCGCTCTGGTTAAAAGAGAAAAACTGCAAAAAGTTGAGCTTTTCGCGGTGATCGTCATGATCTCAGGCGTATGCCTTTGCTTTGCGGAAGGGCTTGGGGGAGGAAGTATTTTGGGCGATGCACTGGCCCTTCTCTCCTCAGTGACCTATGCGGCGCTGTTTCTTTCGGCCAGGTATGGTGATTGCGATTCATTGGACATGGTCTATTTGGGGCAGCTGATGGCTTGCTGTTTTCTCGTTTTCATTCCCTTTGACAGCGGATTCTCATTCACGATCCAGAACCTTCTTGTCTGGCTTGCCATGGGCACATGTCTGGGTGTCGGATATCTATTGTTTGCCTTGGGCATGAAGGGCGGCATCTCCCCCCTTTCTGCTGCGGTGATCGCCAATGTGGAGCCTGTGCTCAATCCCACCTGGGCGTTTCTTGTTCTGGGCGAAAATCCAGGCACGCTTGCCATCATAGGTGCATGCATCGTGCTTGCCGCGGCGACTATGTATAGCCTTCTGCCAATAATGAATACCAAAAAATGCCCTCAAATGTAAACAGGAAGGCGGTGCTCCGAAAAAGGAGCACCGCCTTGTCAATTGCCTTTAATCAGATGCTTGAAGAGGATGATGTGCCGCTACGTGTTTCTGTTATATCGCCATCCTGTGCATAAAAACCTGCTGTCGCACGGTATACGTTTCCGGAGGTCCCGGTATAGGACAGGGAGTAGGAGTGAGTTAAGGCACTGGTCTTGTACTGTGATGTTACACTTCTCACGGTGACCCATTGCGTGCCTTGCTGCACTTGGATTCTGATGTAGCTGAAACCCAGTGTATCGCATACTGTTTTGGCGCTGATATTCGCCGTGGCAGTAAGCGTTGTGCCTGAAGCGCTAAGGCTCACGGCTGTAGATGAGATCAGCGTGCTTGCAAACGGTGTGATTGTGTCTGCCAGCGCATTGCTGGCCAAGCAAACGAGGAGCAAACTTAACAGTAAAATTGCGATATTCCTTTTCATATCAGATTACCTCCATTCATGGTGGATATGTAGTCTTTCAATTCGTCTTTTGTAATATTCCCACCGATCTGAACAACATATGGCGGCGAAAGCCAGATCACTTCGGATGTGTCAAGATTGTTAAAGAAGCTATAGCTTGTCCCGTTTATTTGAATGGTTTCATATGCATTACCATCCTTTTCAACATATTCATCCAAAAGACCGCCGCTGCTAACCATTTGTATGCTCACATGCAGTAGTTTTTCTTGTGCTTCATACAGCCCGATGACATTCTTTGTACTTACGCCGGTGCTGCTGTCAACGGCGATTAGCTTGTATGCTGTGGGAAGCATTGGGAGCGTCGGATTCATTTCAAGCTCTTTTAGTTTTTCGTCAAACGCGTCACCACGGTCCAATCCAAAATATTCATTCATTGACGAAGATTCCGGTGAGCTTTCAGGCGCCTGCATTTCTATGTTGATATGAAGCTGCTCCTCCCCCCAATGGAACACGTAGTTCCAGATGGGATAGCCCAAGGTATAGGCAACAGCGGTTCCGACAAGCATGATCCCGAGCAGGATGAGTGCCGCGATAACCGCAGGCCTGCGGTGAACAGGAGTGCGCTTTTTGGATTCTTTTCGTGCTTCAGAATTGTCTGCAAGGTTCAGGATGCGTGCAATGCTTTCTCTGGCCCTTTCTTTCAGGGAATCTCCTTCGTCATATTCGGGATGCAGGTACAGCACACATTCCTCAATCAAAGTTGTATCCATTTTTACTGCCGACAAACTCAGCTGGTAATCCAGAATCTGCTTTATGTCTTCTTTTGCAAGTGTGCTCTTTTGGAGCGTTAGGCTAAGCCATGCTTGAAAGGCAGCTGCTTTTTTGCGTTGCATATATTATCCCTCCCATATATTTACTGATTTTGGTTGGATATAAGTAACGCAAAAATAGCAAATACAAAAAATAATTCAGGATGGCTGCGCACCTTTTCCTTTAATCGGTAAAGCCTCATTCTGAGCGCGGTTTCGCCAATCCCCAAGCGGGAAGCCAATTCCGCATAAGGCATTCCCTTTACATAAGCCTCTATCAGCAAATCGGTATTGTCTTTCCCCAGCAATTCTCTGATTTTATCCAGCCTTTCCGGAAATTGATCGATGCACAAAAACTCGGGACTAAGCTCTTTGTCCATAAGCATTTCCTGCTGCGCGGGATTATCCGGATTATCCAGGGAATAGCCGGCCCGTTTCCTTGAGTCGTTTTCCTTCCGTCTGCTTGATAACAGTTCGTTTTTCATGGTCACAACAAGCCATCCCTTCAGATTGGGATGGTCTTGTAATTTTTCCTTCTTTTTGAGCATCTGAAGCAGAACGTCTTGAATATGGTCTTCCAGGGTAACAATTTGACCGGGGTTTCCCCGCAGAAGATATCTTCCTACTCTATATAAAAGCTGATAATACTCACAATAGGCTTCTATTGTCCAGCGATCATCTGCCAAAGCGTAATCCTCCGATCCATGATCTCCTTCCCTTACTTTACACGGTACGGAGCCTTTATTAAAGCCAGTATGGGGATTTTTCAGAATAGCACCGGATTTTTGAAAGTGAGCATACAGGTATGTGATGTAAGCATCTGATTTTTAATATATATCCAGTGGAAGACATGCAATTCACGACACGGCAAACGTGATGCGCATCATAAATCGATGAAAGCGTATAAAAGGGAGTATAGACATAAACTGGGGCCTTTTTACTGTTTCATGCGGTTTTGCCTGAGTTTGTGGGAGGACTACGTGTTACTTTTCCTGCCTCGGAGCCCGTGCTTTTTTGTCTTGCACGGTTAGCGCGTGCTTGGCGTAGGCCGAAGGGCTCATGCCCACGATGTTTTTGAACTGCTTGGAAAAATGGTAGGGATCTTGCATACCGACCTCCGCGCCGGCCTGCTTGACAGAATAATGGTCTTGCAGCAGTGCCTTTGCCCGTTCCATTTTGCAAAAGAGCAAATATCCCAAAGGAGGCATGCCTACCTCAGCTACAAACCGCTTGCGGAAGGTTTCCATGGGCATGCGGGATATGGCTGCCATTTCGGACAGGGAAAAGTTATCCCGATACTGGTTGGCCCGAAGGGCGTCTACCACTTTGGCAATCTCATGGGAGAGCATGGCGTCCATAGCCACGGGCTGGCCCGAATGGGACGCCAGCATGCCCCAGAGAAGATGCTGTAATTGGAAGGAAGCATCTCCCGTACCGGAGTGGCGCACAATCACCTGTACGATCTGCCTTGTCAGGTATAGCTGGGAAGGCAGTGCCCCTTGCTTCATGGGCGTATGCAACAGGGCACCCATCTGCTGTAAAAAGGCCGGTGCCAGAGGCCCATCCAAAGAAAGCCACAGAATTCTGGCCTCTCCTGTGACATTCAGGGCCGCGTTCATCGTGTCTGGAGGAATTACGCAGCATTCTCCTGCCTGAAGGAGAAGGGATTTGCCCTCCCCCCAGCACAATTGAAGATGCCCGCTGTCTGCTGCCATCCAACGCCATTGCGGCTGCTCGGCCAGTGGGTATTCGCCTGTCTCAAGCATTCCGCTGCCCGCCGCGTGAATCCAAACGCCGCTTTCCCTGGTAAGGGAACCAGGCTCATGAATGCCCTCCACCGTAAGTTCTGGCTGGATTTGCGGCTGTTTCTCCGGTATTTGTGCGAAAAAGGTAAGGGACAACTTCTTCATCCTCCCAAAAACATGTCAAATGCTTACCATTTTTAACATTGTATACAGCCTGGCAGCGGTTGTCAAGCGGGTGTAAACAAATCATGAACAATGCGGACATTTCGTTGACTTCGTATGACTATTGCGATAGTATATTTCCGAAAGACTATTGCAATCGTCAATTGGAGGAGGAATACCATGAAACGAATAGGAAGCGGAATCTTAGCTTTGTTTTTGTGCCTTTTTTTCGGGGTAACTGCATTGGCGGCGAAGGATGAACATGTAGCCCTGCCCGATGATGCTGGGGAGGTAAGATCCCTGGCAGCATGGGAAAATATTCTGTATCTTCTGACAGAAAGCGCGGTGTATTCCTGGAAGACGGGCCAGGCGGAACCATCTCTTTTGGGCGCGCTGCCTTCCGGAGATGAGCAGGAAACAGAAAGTGTACACTTTGCTGTCAGCACTGGCAACGGAATAATATCCGGGGCACCCTCCTGGCTGGATTTTTTGCTTATCAGAGATGGCGTACTCTACGGCCTGGATACGGGCAAGGGGGAACTGTACCGGCTTGAAGCTGAAAACGGCAGCATGAAAACCACATTGGAAACGACCTTCGATTGGTCCGGCATGGCCAATACACAAAGCGGCGTTTCTATTCCAAGGCAGGTTTCATCCGTAGTTTTTGAGGACGGCTACCTGTACTGTTTGAAAAGCAATGATGATTTTATAAATCAAACACTAACCCGCTTTGATCTTTCCACAGGGAAAAGCCTGGACTATGATTTGAAGTATGCGGTGGGATTCACTCCATATAAGGAAGGGCAAGCGTTGATTTTACAATACGAGAATCAGGAGGCGGTCTATGCCGGCTCGGGTAAACTATGGCTGAATGTGTTGGACTTGAATACTGGGGCGGTACAAAAGGGATTGCAATTGCCTGTGGGATCAGCAACCGGCCTTTGTTATGACGAAGCGTCGGATACGGCCTGCATGTTTTCCGGTGGAGAAATTTATGCGGTGCAATCTCTGAAAGACCCTCGGCTGGCGGCCTATGCACCCGTGGGCAGCTCCGGAACGGGAGGCGCGGCCCTTCTGCCCGGCGGGTTGTATGCCCTTGGCGGGGATGGCGTTTATTTACAAGATATAAACCCGAACGGCACTATACCCCGGGCACTCCGTATCCAGGGCGGCCGTGAAAACAGCTACCTTACCTTCCAAGAAGATCATCCGGATATCCCGGTTGTGCTAGGCAATGCCGGCTTTTCGGATGTGCAAATGCTGATGCAGGATATGGCCTCCGGGGGAAGCGACCTGTATTGTGTATCGCCAAGTTCCCTGGATATTGAATCTCTGATGAAAAAAGGCTATACGGCTGCTCTTTCCGAAAGCTCTTCGCTTTCCAGCCTGGCAAAGGAAATGTATCCTTTTCTGCAATCGGTAATGTATCTTGATGGAGAATTAATGGCATTCCCGGTTTCTATAAACGCCCACACCCTGGGGTACAGCAAAAAGGCCCTGGAGGAGCTGGGGCTTACCAAAGAAGACCTGCCCAAAACCTACCTGGAGCTGATGGACTTTATTTCCCGGTGGGAAGATGACTATGGTACCGATCATCCCACCCTTTCACTCTTCGATCAGGAGTTTACGGAATCGCCAAAAGAGACTTTCCTATCTTATATTGTGGAGGCTTATCATACCTCCTATACCGCCAGGGGAGAAACTCTGACCTTTGATACGCCTTTGTTTGACGCGCTCCTGAATGCTGTGGAAAAAGCAGATTTCTCAGCTTTGGTGGTCAAAGACGTACAGGAAGCTGCAGCCGGGGCCATGGTAACCTACCGTGTCACCCTGGGTGGTGCCGGTGAATCTCCGGCCACAGCGCTCTTCACCCAATATCAGCAGGCAACATTGAACCAGTTTGGAAGCAGGTTCAGCGAATTTTCACCCCTTGTCCTGTCCCTGTCGGAGGAGCAGGAACCGGTCATTCCGGCTATGGCGGAGGTTTACATCGTGAATCCTTATTCGCAAAACAAGGACTTGGCGCTTCTCTACCTGGAGCACTATGCCGCAGCGCTGGAAGGGGTCAGCCTTATCAACCTGATGTCCGGGCAAAAAGAACCTATATTGGATCCAAACTATGAAAGTGCTCTGCATGACTTGGAAAAGGAGAAAGCTGACCTGGAGCAGCAATTTTCCACAGCCAAGGAAGATGAAAAGAAAGCTTTGCAGGAAGCCATAGATGGGGTGAATGAACGCATTTCTTTCCGGGAAACGCTGAAATGGCGCATCAGTGAAGGGGATATTGCAGCCTATCAGGCCCGGGCAGCCTATATTCAGGTGCAAAAAGTCAGCCCTCTGGCTGCCGCCCAGCAGGATATGGGGATTGCGACCCTCTTTAGCCGCTATCTTGCCGGCCAGGCAACACGGGCACAATTTATTGGTGAATTGGAGCAAAAACTGCGCATGATCCGGATGGAGGGAGAGTAACCTGCCTTGACAGCTTTTGACGATCGTGATAGTATGACCTTGACTTGGTATACGCATCATTTGATTGAATAAGGCGGTCTGTGCCATGGGAATCAAGCTTTTTGACTCGGAATTGAAAGTGATGGAAGTGCTTTGGCGCTCGGGCGATCTGCCTGCGGGGCAGATTGCCCGGGTGCTTCACGAAGAAACGGGCTGGAACCGGAATACCACCTATACGGTCATCAAAAAGTGCATCGAAAAAGGGGCGGTCCGCCGCAGCGAGCCCGGCTTTATTTGCCGCTCTCTTATTTCCCGTGACCAGGTGCAAAAAGAAGAAACGGACGCGCTGCGCCAGAAAATGTTCGGCGGGTCTTTTACAGACCTGTTTGCCGCCATGGTAGGCGGAAAGAAGCTTTCCCCTCAGGAGATTGAGCGGCTGAAGAAGCTGGTGGAGGATTTGGAGAAATGAGTCTTCTGGAAAGAAGTCTTTCGGGAGCGGCGCTGATCCTTTGCGTGTGCCTGATTCGTATGATTGGGCTTCGCCGCCTGCCTCCCTTTCTCTTCTCCATCCTTTGGGCTGCTGTGCTCGTCCGGCTTTTGTGGCCCGGAACATTTTCCTCCCCCTTGGGGATTTGGAATCAGCCATCAGCTTTGTCTGCAGCGGCTGCCATGAATGCCCAGGGCAAAGCTTTCAGCCTGACGGCCTTGCAATGGGCATGGATTTTCGGTGCCCTTGTTGCTTTTGCCACATTCACGCTTCTATATATCAGGCAGCGGCGGGTGTTTTCCACGGCACTTCCCGCCACTCTGCCTCCCCTTGACAAAGCATCCCTCAAAAGCCCCGGCGCGGCCTGGAAGGTTCGAATATTCACTTCCGACCGGATTGGTACGCCTTTGACATATGGATTCATCCGGCCAAAAATTCTTATACCTAAGGGACTGTCTTTATCTCCGGAGGAACTTCACTGCGTGCTGGCCCATGAGTATGCCCATATCCTGCGGGGGGATGCGCTTTTCAGGCTCTTGATGGCTGCGGCCTTGTGCATCCACTGGTTTAACCCCCTGGTATGGCTCATGGCTTATTTGTACGGGCAGGATATGGAACTGGCCTGTGACCACCAGGTGGCGGGCCGGTTGAATGCTGCGCAGCGGGCCCGGTACGCCAGGACGCTTTTAACCCTGGAAGAAAAAAAGCCCTTTTCGGGCGTTCTGTTCAACTATTTCAGCCAATCCCCCATGGAGACACGCATACGGAACCTGTTTCACCAGGAGCGGCGCTCCAAGCTGGCGGCAGCAGCTGCAGTGGCTGCATTTTCACTGGCGCTTTTCGTATTTGCTGCATCTGCATCCGGTACAACTGCCATGGAAATGACAAAACTGATCTTGCAGGGAACTGTAAACAGCCAGCCACTTGTTGTGGCGGGCACGGCTTCCTTCGGTGGCAGCTATTTTTTTCAGCCGGCCATACCTTTGCAGGCAGCATCCGCCCAGCGGGTGAAGGTGATATCCATCGCCGCAAAAGGTGAGCCGGTAAAAAGCATCTCCATCTCCATAGCGCAGGAGGACACCGACATGCCGGCGGCACAAGCCGTGACCTATGCCTCTACCTATATCGTCATGGAAGAATAGTCCTTTTCAACACGCTGAAAAACCCTATAACCGCAAAAATGTTGTCCGAAGGGGTAGCATTTTTGCTTACGTTGTCGCCATCGCTTGCAAAATTTGTTCACTTATTACACAATAAGCTCCCTCTTTTGCACGCTCGGCTCCTAGCTTTGTGTGTTTTGAACGGGCTGTCAGATCGATGACTTTTACAGCGGACTGTCCTTTTTCTTTTCCTTTGGCAGGTACATAACACTTGCCACAAGTGCCGTAAAGGGAGCTACCGTCACCAGGCCGAAGGAACCCACCAGCGTTGTGAGTATTTCTGCGGCCACGAACTTATAATTGATCAGATCCACAACCGGGGTTCCCTGGCCCACAAAGTACATCAGCATGGATAAATAGCTGCCGGAGTAGGCCAGCATTAGCGTGGTGGTCATTGTTCCTACTACGCTCCGGCCAACGGAAAAACCGCTTTTCATCAGCGCCATTCGGGAAATGCCGGGATGGTGCTGTATCACTTCATGGCTGGCAGAGGCTACATCCATTGCAAGATCCATCAGCGCACCGGAGCTGCCAAGAAACACCATGGCAAAAAAGAGATCCCGGATGTTTAGCTGCAGTGAGGTTTGGCTAAGAAGGGGCACCACATAGGGGATGGATCCGCCATCCAGTTTCAGTGCCTTGCCAAAGGCGACGGCCAGCACGCAGGTAAGCCCCGTGCCCAGCATGGAGCCAAACAACGCTGCCGTTGCCTTTTTTGTAAACCCTCCCACCAGGTACATGATAAGCCCGGTAAGCAGCAGCACTACCAAAAAGGCCGAGAGAATGGGCGGCCAGCCCATAAGTAGCAGGGGAATCAGAACTTTCCAAATGATCAGGAGGCTGGCGATAAGGGAGATAAACGCACCAAAGCCCGCCGCGCCTCCCACCAACACCAACAGCAGTAAAAACAGGAGGAACAGAAACCCTTCCGTATCCATGCGGTAGTGATCGATGAGCGTGGCATAGGTCGCTTTTCCGTTTTCCTGGTGGAGAATCACAAGGGCCGTATCCCCCGGTACAAAATGCTTATCCTTGTCCAGCGCGGCGTTCAAATGGTTTACGGCATTCAACACCGTTCCCCGCATTTTCCCTGACAGTACCTCCGCCTGGGTTTCCTGAGCGCCGGAATATACAATGCCAAGGGGCTGCAGCTGGCTATTGTCCACCGAAAGAATGCGCACCTTTTCGCGGGTGGAATTGGCCGGAACACGCTCGGGAAAGGGGGAGGGGGCAAAATACAGTGCTGCGCAAAGAAGCCCCATCACGATGCAAAAAATCCAGTTTTGGCGCTTCTTCCATTGTCCCTTCTTTGATTCGATGGTATCCCGGCAGGAGTCTTTCTTTCCACGAAGCATCTGTCTTAACGCTTGCATACTTTACCGCTCCTATGTTGAAAAAGAAGCCGCCCCCGGGAATGATCTCCGGCAGGGGCGGCCCCTCTGTTTTTAGGGGTCGGGAATTACTTCTTCAAACCCATAGCTTCCATTGTCTTGAAGAAGATTTGTGTATTGTCGTACGCGCCGCCAAACAGATCCGCATGAACACCCTGGGCATATACGGGAATCTGCAGGCCGGTATGGGAGTAAGAGGTGTAAGAGATGCCGGCTTTATTGTTGAAGATGTGGGTGATGGCCATGGAAAGGGGTTCATATCCGCCGTAGGCCAGCGCTTCTGCGTCACCCAATTGACGGTCGGCTTTTTCTACCATGCTCAGATCAAAGGCGGCCTTCAGGGAAGCAAGTTCAGCTTCGGTGAGGGTGAGGGGCTGCTCGGGGGTGGTGGTCAGGCCATAGGACGCTTCGATGGTCTTGAGGGCATCCTCAAAAGATACTTTATTGGCCCGCATATCGGCAATCACTTTATCGAACATATTGTAGGAAGTTTTCGCACTTTGCAGGTAGCTGAAATGGGTGTCGTAGGCGGTGGCAGCAAAGCCAATGGTCATACCGCCGGTTTCATGATCGCCGGTAACGATGATCAGCGTTTCTTCGGGATGCTCCGCAGCAAAGTCGATGGCAGCCTGCACTGCGTCGGAGAAGGCCAGCGTGTCATAAATTGAGGTGATGGCGTCGTTGGCGTGGCAGGTCCAGTCGATTTTGCCGCCCTCGGTCATCAGAAAAAAGCCGTTCTCGTTGTTAAGGGTGCGGATGCCTGCTTTGACAATCTCGGCCAGGGAAAGGGAATCTTCTCCCTTGACGATCTTTTGCAGCCGGTCGATTTCATAGGGCATGGATTGGGAGCCGTCCACATCCTCCACCATAGCCAGCACGCGGCCGCTGCTGCCGTTCAAGGCGCGGATGTCTTCTGCTTTGCGTACAACGTTCCAGCCGTTGTCTTTGGCGATGTCCATCAGGTCTGTCTTGTCCCCATCCTTGCCCTTGGGCTGGAGGAAGGAGCCGCCGCCAAGAAAGTCCAGCGTAGTGCCGGATAGGCCCTGCACGGCGATGTCATAGTACAGGCTGCGGCTTTCCGCTTTGGCATAGTAGGCAGCGGGGGTTGCGTGATCCAGGGATACAGAGGTGATCACACCCACCTTTTTGCCCGCTTCTTTGGCATACTCAGTGATGAGCTTGAAGGTTTCCGTCTTCTCCACATTGTAGTTGATAACTCCGGACAGTGTCTTGTTGCCGCTGGCCAAGGAGGTCGCAGTGGAGGCAGAGTCCGGGCAGAAGGATGTGGCGTCGTAGGTGGTGGTCAGGCCCACATTGGGAAAGCCCGTGAAAGACAGTTGAGCAGGGGTGGGAATCGCGGCATCCGGATTTTGAAGCGTACCCAGGTAGTACTGAGCGGCACCAATTTGAGGGCTGCCCTGGCCGTCGCCGATGAACATGAACACATACTTGGGCACGGCGGCGCCGGTCTCGGCAGAAGCAGCACCCAGGGTAAGGAGCATGACAATGGCGAGAATAAGCGACAGAATCTTCTTCATGCAATCTTCCTCCTGAAATCGTATTCGCATCAAGCATACCGTATCTGTGTGAGATGGCTTCCATAAGTAAGGAAGAGAATGGAAAGCGGCATGCGTGTTTTTGATAAGAGGCGCGAGGGACCTGCGATTCAGGTGTGTTGGTTTCTTAAAGTGAAGGTGCATGATTGATTATAGAATGTTTAAAGCGGAATGTGAAGGGAAACAGCACATTTGTATATAAGAATAAGTTGCAATGCCTGAAAGGAAAGCCGGCCGGAACCGTTTTTGGCTGTGCGGTGCAAAGGCTTCACCGTTCTCATGATCGTGCCCCAAAATGCCCGTATGGCGGCTTGTAATTTGGCAAAACTGGGGATATAATGTTACAATCCCTAAAGGGAATAAAAATACGGCGATTCGCCGAAGATGGGCGCAAGGAGGGTATTTGGCATGGAAAACGAAGCGGCAAAATCAAACTTTATCTGGGACGCCATCAACCAAGATTTGGAAAGTGGCCGTTACCAGCGCGTGCGGACCCGCTTCCCTCCCGAACCCAACGGCTATCTGCATATCGGCCACTGCAAGGCGCTGGTGGCGGACTTTGGCGCGGCGGACAAGTTTGGCGGGCTATGCAACCTGCGTTTTGACGATACCAATCCCGCAAAAGAAGAAACGGAATATGTGGATGGCATTATGGAAGACATCCGCTGGCTGGGCTTCGAATGGAAGGGCGGTCTCTATTTCGCCAGCGATTACTATGAAACCTGCTACCAGATCGCGGAAGACTGGATCAAGCGTGATCTGGCTTATGTGGACGAATTGAACCAGGAACAGATGCGGGAATACCGGGGCACCTTGACCGCCCCTGGCAAAAACAGCCCCTGGCGCGACCGTCCCGCAGAAGAAAGCCTGGATCTGTTCCGCCGCATGCGGGCCGGGGAGTTCCCGGAAGGCCGCTATGTACTGCGGGCCAAGATTGACATGGCCTCCCCCAACATCAACATGCGGGACCCGGCAATGTACCGCATTCTTTACAAGGAACATCACCGCACCGGCAAAACCTGGTGCATTTATCCCATGTACGATTTTGCTCACCCCATCGGCGATGCATTGGAAGGGGTCACCCATTCCCTTTGCTCTCTGGAGTATGAGGATCACCGGCCCCTGTACGACTGGGTGGTGGAAAAGTCTGCGCATCTCTTGCCCGGCAAACCCCGGCAGATGGAGTTCGCGCGCCTGAACCTCACCCGCACCATCATGTCCAAGCGATATCTGCGCCGGCTGGTGGAGGAAGGCTATCTTTCCGGCTGGGACGACCCTCGCATGCCCACTTTGTGTGCCATGCGCCGCAGAGGCTATACGCCCGCTGCCGTTCGGGATTTCGTTGACCGCATCGGCGTGAGCAAGGCTGACAGCGTGGTGGATTTCGCGCTTCTGGAGCATTGTGTCCGGGAAGATCTGGGCGGCAAGGCACCCCGTGTCATGGCTGTGATTGATCCCCTGAAAGTGGTATTGACCAACTGGCCCGAAGGGAAGACCGAAACCCTGACCATGGAAAACCATCCCGAGCATCCCGAGCTTGGCAGCCGCCAGGTCACCTTTGGCCGGGAGCTGTATGTGGAACGGGATGATTTCATGGAAGAGCCTGCAAAGAAGTTTTTCCGCCTGTTCCCCGGCGGTGAAGTACGCTTGAAAGGCGCATATATCATCCGCTGCGATGCCTGTGTGAAAGATGATGCCGGGAATGTCACCGAGCTTCATTGTACCGTGGATATGGACAGTCACAGCGGCAGCGAAGGCGCAGCCCGCAAGGTGAAAGGCACTCTCCATTGGGTTTCTCTTGCGGATGCGACTCCCTTCACCGCAAGGCTCTATGAGCCGCTTCTGAACGAATCAGACAATGCCGAGGAAGAAGATGCCGCAGACAAAAAGGATTTCATTAGCCGCTTGAACCCAGACAGCCTTGTTACCAAAGAAGGCTTTGGCGAACCGGCCCTGAAATCTGCCGCCGTATTGGATACCTTCCAGTTCCTGCGCACCGGCTATTTCTGCAAAGACCAGGATTCTACCCCCGAACACCCCGTCTTTAACCGCGTCGTTGGCTTAAAGGACAGCTGGGCAAAGGTGAACAAGTAGCCAGGGGCGCTGCCCCTGGACCCCGCTAAAGGGATAAATCCCTTTAGAATTCCTATTTTAGCCTGCGGCAAGCCGCAGGCTAGAGGAATAAGAGAGATTGTTGATGCCATCTTTTGAGATACAATCTTGCCTATTTCTTTAGTGTATTCTTCTTCAATCATGCCTGGTTATAAACACTTGTGATTTCTTTAAAAGATATATGCCCCGAAGGCCCAGGGCGATCGGAAAGACCTGGACGCACCTGCAGGCGCGAAATTTCTTTTGTTTCGTCCATTTTGCTATTTAGAACAGGACATAGTTTTACCCATAAATAAGGATTTTCAAGGGATGAAATCCCTTGAACAGGGGTCCAGGGGGCAGCGCCCTCTGGCATCCTCTCGCAAAAGGAGGTAGTCTCATGGTTCGCACGCGGTTTGCGCCCAGCCCCACGGGATACTTGCACCTGGGCGGGCTTCGCACGGCACTGTATACCTATTTGTTTGCCAAGAAAAATGGCGGTACGTTCATCCTTCGCATTGAGGACACCGACCAGGAGCGGGAAGTACCCGGCGCTGTGGATTTGATCTACAAGTCTATGCGCGCAGCCGGGCTCCTTTATGATGAGGGGCCGGATGTGGGTGGGGATTTTGGCCCGTACATCCAGACGCAGCGCAAGCATTTGTATCTGCCCTATGCTATGGAGCTGATCGAAAAAGGGGCGGCTTACCCTTGCTTTTGTACCAAGGAAGAAATTGAGGAGCGCCGCGCGGCAGCCCAGGCAAAGGGCGAAACCTTTAAGTACGACAAGCATTGCCTCCACTTGAGCAAGGAGGAGGTTAAAGCGAGGATGGCGGCTGGAGAGCCTTACGTCATCCGCCAAAACATCCCCGAAACGGGCATTGCCTCCTTTGAGGATGCGCTGTTCGGGCATGTGGAAACCGCCTGCGAGATTTTGGATGACAACGTGCTCATCAAGGCAGACGGGCTGCCTACCTATAACTTCGCCAACGTAATTGATGACCATCTCATGGGCATCACCCATGTCATGCGGGGCACGGAGTATTTGTCCTCCACGCCCAAGTACAACCTGCTCTACGAGGCCTTTGGCTGGGAGAAGCCCACCTATGTGCATCTGCCTGTGGTTATGAAGGATGCCACCCGCAAGCTGTCCAAGCGTTATGGCGACCCTTCTTTTGAGGATTTGCTGGCCATGGGTTATGTGAAGGAGGCCGTCATCAACTTTATCGCGCTCCTGGGCTGGAGCCCCGGGGACGATCGGGAGTTTTTCACCCTGCCTGAATTGGTAGAGGTTTTTGACCTGAAGGGGCTGAATAAGGCTCCGGCCATCTTCAATATGGAAAAGCTGACCTGGTTCAATAGTGAATATATCCGCAAGATGGATTTTGAGGATTATCTTGAGCGGGCAACCCCCTGGTTTGACCAGGTCTTGTCCGGAAAGTCCATGGATTACCGTCGCCTGGCGGAGCTTATGCAGAGCCGTACCGAGGTTTTCAACCGCATTCCGGACATGGTGCGCTTTCTGGCGGAGCTTCCCGATTATGATCTGGAGCTATACACCCACAAGAAGATGAAAACCGATCCTGCCGTGGCGCTTGCATCCTTGCAGATGATCCGGCCTGTTTTGGAAAGTGCCGCGCCTTGGACCGAGACAGCCCTTCACGAGGCCGTTATGGCTGCTATTGCAGAGAACGGCATGAAAAACGGGGCTGTCCTCTGGCCGCTGCGCATTGCTATCAGCGGACAAATGAACACCCCCGGCGGCGCTATTGAAATTGCTTACCTCCTGGGCCGGGAAGAAACCCTGCGCAGGGTGGACGATGGGATTGGGAGATTGTCTAAATAGACAGGGAAATAAGGGAAGGATTTTATAGGGACAGCCGACAGGTATGTCCCTTTTCCTTACTCGGAAATCTCCATCCGCCATTTTCCCTGCAACTCGGCAGGCATCAGCACCCTGATCCGCTGTGCCGTTTTCTTTACATAGGGGCGGCCACCGTGCATTACTTCTATCTCCCAAAAATCTCCGATGGGCGTAATCGTCATATCAACATCTCCCCGGCAGCCCGGAAACATGATTTGAAGATGTTCCTCCATCTCACGAAGGGCTTTGGCCTTATGTGTCCCTTCCTTTTGCGTCACCTTCTCCTCGTTCTGCGCAAACCATTGCCAAAAAGCCACAATCTGCCCATCGGTGCACTCCTGGCGCTTCCAAAGAATCACGTCGATCTCTCCTTTATAAAATCAAGCAAGCATATTATGAAAGGTACAATAGATGAAGTTAGGCGTCCCTGCTGAGGAACGCCTCCTTGCGTATTGTCCTATCTTCATCTATGGGTATTATATCACAAAATATGCCTAGATGCGGATTGTTTCTTTGAGGAGAAAGCAAATTCCCTGTGTGCAAACGAGAAAAGAGCCATGCTTCATCAAAAAGGCATGGCTCTGGCGAAGAAGAGCTTGTTTCATTCTCTATTTCCCTGCCCTGATTTGGATGAGCGTTTGCACATCCTTTAAAACAGCCTCTTCTTTTACCGGAATCATCAGCCATTTGCTGCCCATGGGGGAGGGGGGTTCCTGATATAGCTTTTGCACCGGTTTTGAAAAGGAGGGAAGGCGCGGCTCCACTTCAAAGCGCTCCTTTTCGCCGATTACCACCAAGGCGATAAAATATCCTGCCATGGGATACAGGGTGCAAAGGGCACGTCCTCCCTTTTTGTACTTCACATTCCAGCCCCTTTGCATGGAACAGCTGCTATATTCCACCCGGGGCGCGACACCATAGGTATTTTCAATCCATCCGCAGAGTTCTCCCCATAGGGGGCTTGAAACAAATGCCGTCGTTTCCAAAGAGTCCGGCTGCTTATCTTGTCCGAAGGCCTGCTGCCACTCCATACTGCATTCCTCCCATGCGTTCTTTTTACAACGCGGACATGCGTTGCTTCAGACTCTTTTTTCCCTTGACATCGAGTATGGCACCCTCTGAAGCTTCACTTAGATAGGCGGCAATTGCCCCCTGGGGCTGAAGCGCCTGTATCTTCAGCAGCACCTCTACGATGTCCGTTAGAATCAGCTTACGCTGTGTCTCAGGCTGATCTCCAACGGGTATTTCCAGCAGCGCCGCGGCAATAGGGGCGCTCAAGTGGGGCTTATGCTCCACCCATTTTAACAGGCTTTGAATGGTCTGGCGGCAGGTAATGAATTTTTCATCCCGGCACCTGGCCAGAATGTCCTGAAGGAGGGAATCAAAAAGCCTTTCCTTATCCCAGAGCAGGTTTTCCGCAAGGAGCATGATGCCCAGGCTGCGCTGGTAGGAGTTATCACTGTGCAATTTTGAAAAAAAACATTCCCAATAAGGATATACATCGCTGTGTGTCTGGCTTCGTGCCTGAAGGCACAAAAAGGCGGCATAGCGCAGGTCGTTGTTCTTTTCAGAAAGAAGCGCCACAAGCGCGGAGATGTTTTCTTCCGTCAGCCCATTCACAAAGTCGGGGTTCTGCCGGTTTTCCAAAAGTACGATCATATCGCTCATGGAGAAACCTCCCGCCGCACCGGGTGACGCAGCACCGTTTTTCTGTTTTCCGGCTTTGACTTTCTCGGGTCGCCCAGATAGATTTCATGGTGGCGGCGCACCGACCCGTCCGGGTTCAGGCCTTCGATATCGTCACGAAGCCCCTTTTCCTTCATATACGCTGCCATTAGCGCGATGCTTGCTGGCTCCGAATCGTAGGGGCCGATGTGCATCATCTGCACGCAAAGCCCTTCCTCGAAGGTTTGAAGCCGGACCTTTTGCACGTCAAGCTCCGGTTTTTTTCTGCGGACCTCCGAAACGGCCCACTGGAACACATCCTCCGTTACAAATTCCGGCTGGCGGATCATGGAGGTCCAGCAATACAGGTCTTTCTTTGTATAGTCCATGCCGTCCTCCCCTGAAATCCACCATAGCCCTTCCAGGGGAGGCACGGCATACTCCACATAGTCTGGGAGGCGCACCGGACCCATTTTGCTCATTTTGATGGTGTAAGCAATGGCATAAAGCAGCGCCACCGCCTGCTGATATTCTCCGCCTTCATTGTTTGGGTTGCCCTGACCGTCCACCATCAAGAAGTTCATTTCCGGCACCAATACCTCCCGGGGTTCCCGTGGAGGCAGGTACAGGTCTTTATACAGCTTTTGAAAGTCCAGCTTGTCTCCCAAGATTTTCACCCCTTTTGCCAACGCTTGAGCGTGGGGAAGTATTGCTGCATAGCCGATCTTGCCGCATCAGCATCCTTGTAAACCCCTGCCTCCAAAGCGTAGGGCACACAAATTTCGATCATTCCCTCCATGGTGCTTTCGCTGGTAAACTTTCCGTTTTCAAAGCAGTAGCGGCAATAGTCTTCGTTCTTGCTCCCGTCCGCCTGCGTGGCGAAAAGATTTTCCTCGGTAATGGGCATGGCGCAGCTTTGACAGATTTTGGTTTCCATTCCTGAACGCCTCCTTGCTGTTTGATGGCATGAGTATATCATGGTAAACTGGACATATGGGCGTCCTGTTTTTCATAAAGCGTTAGGGTTTTTTTCAGTTTTTGCCGGAGAATATCCCGTACTTCGGGAGGGTCAAGTACCATCACGGAGCAGCCATAGGACAACAAAAGCCCATACACCCATTCGTCCTCGGGGTAAAACACGGAAACCGTAAAGCTGCCGTCCCCGTTTTTTGTAATTTCATCTTCCTCAAACTCATCATAAACACGATAAGCCTGGGAGGCGGCAATCCACATGGTAAGATGCACGACTGGCTTATAGGGGTCGGTCGCGTACAAAGGCGGGCTGTCCTTTTCTTCCGGCGGGTCAAACCGCTCACCGGCCAGGCGGATGTCCTTCATGCGGGTGAGCTTAAAAAGCCGTATCGCCTGCCGCTTTAAGCAGAAAGCCTTCAGATACCAGGCTTTGCTCTTGAACCACAATTGCAGGGGTTGAACTTTTCGAACGGTCTTTTCTCCGGAAGATCCATAATAGGTAAATGCCAGCGCCTGCCGGGTTAGAATTCCTTCCTTTATGAATGCCAATTCATTTTGCTTGCGTTGGCTCCAATCGGAAAAATCGACCTGAATCCATCCCGAATCTTCCGCGCCGAAAAGAGCCTTCAATTTTCCCAATACACCTTCCACCTGGGGCGCTCCCACGGCCTGCAGCCCCTGGAGGGCCGATAATACTTCCTCCTGCTCCGATTTTGACAGGAGGGATTTTTGCAGCACAAAACGGTCCATGAGGGCAATGCCGCCACCCTTGCCCTGGGTGGTGTATACGGGGATACCGGCTTGCCCTAATGCGTCAATATCTCGGTAGATGGTTTTTACGGATACGCCAAAATGCCGGGCCAATTCCCCGGCGGATATGCTTTTCTTCTCCATTAAAAGATATACAATTTCCAATAACCGGCTGATCTGCATATCATCACCACAATTATTATATCCCCGAAACCGGCCGGATACAATGAGAACACCTCTATTTGAACCATGATGCTTATCTTTTGAAATGGCTTTTGCTTAAATTCTTGACAAGCCTTTGCAATTATGCTATCGTAGACAGGCAAGCCGCGCGGGAGAGGTCTGTTTCAATGCGAAATTTCGCAACCTCACAATCCCGGCGAGTCAACGAAGGAGGTGCTGCACCATGTATGCAATCATTGCGACAGGTGGCAAGCAATACCGTGTGTCCCAGGGCGATGTAATTTACATCGAAAAGATCGAAAAGGAAGTAGACTGTTCCGTAGCCTTTGATGTGCTTTTGCTCGGCGGCGAGGAAGGCCTGAAGGTCGGCAAGCCCGTTGTGGAGGGCGCTTCTGTTGAAGGCAAAGTGCTCGGTCAGGTTAAAGGCGAGAAGATTGCTATCCTTAAGTACAAGAGCAAGAAGAACTACCGGCGCAAGGCGGGCCATCGTCAGCCCTATACAAAGGTAGAAATTACTTCCATACACGCATAATGACATCCGTAACGCTGTTTCAGGGCCCGCAAGGGATTCAGGGGTTTGCCTGCAGCGGTCATTCGGGGTTCTCCGCATCAGGCACAGATATTGTCTGTGCGGCGGTATCCGCCTTGACCCTGACCTGTGTCAATGCCTTGGAAAGTGTGGCGGGAATCCGGCCCCAGGTGGTGCAGCGGCCCAAAGATGGTTTTTTGCAGGTGACCCTGCCTGAAAACCTTACCGGGAACCAGCATCACGATGCACAGGTGCTTTTGAAGGCCCTGCGTCAGGGGATCGGAGATATACAAGACCAATATCCGAAATATGTGCATCTGTCGATACAAGAACGGAGGAATGACCCATGATGAAGCTGAATCTTCAATTTTTCGCCCATAAAAAGGGCGTGGGCTCCACCCGCAACGGCCGGGACAGCGAAAGCAAACGCCTGGGCGCAAAAAGGGCCGACGGCCAATTCTCCCTGGCGGGCAATATCCTGGTACGCCAGCGGGGCACCCATATCCATCCGGGCCTGAATGTGGGCATCGGCAAGGATGATACCCTGTTTGCCAAAGTGGACGGAATTGTCCGCTTCGAGCGCAAGGGCAAGGACAAAAAGCAGGTCAGCGTTTATCCCGTAACGGAAGCTGCCGCTCAATAATCTCTGCTTGAAAACGCATCCACACCTGCCTTGGGCTTAGCCTTAGGCAGGTTTTTTCAAACCATTATAAAGGAATGTTTGCTATGATCGGCACGATAATCAATACGGCAGCCATTTTGCTGGGCTCTTTCCTGGGATGCCTTTTGCGCAAGGGCATCCCCCATCGCCTGCAAACCACAGTGATGCAGGGGCTGGGCCTGTGCGTGATGATGATTGGCATCACTGGGGCCATCAAGACGCAGGATACCATGGCGGTGATCGTCTCCGTGGTAGCTGGCGGGCTGATCGGCGGCCTTGTGAACATCGAATTGCAGCTGGACCATTTGGGTAAGCGCGCACAAAAACTGTTTGCAGGCAAAAACGGCAGTGCGGATGGCACCTTTGCTGCCGGATTTGTCACAGCCAGCCTGGTTTATTGCGTTGGGGCCATGGCCATTGTAGGATCCCTGGACAGCGGCTTGCGGGGAAATCATGATACCCTCATCGCCAAGGCTGCGCTGGACGGCGTCTCCGCCGTTTTTTTTGCCAGCACCTTGGGGCCGGGGGTGGCTCTGTCCGCCCTGGCGGTGTTTGTATACCAGGGCAGCATTGCGCTTCTGGCCCAGTGGATGGCCCCGCTGTTCACCGATGCGGTGATACGGGAAATGAGCGCGGTGGGCGGCCTTCTCATTGTGGGCATTGGCATCAACCTGCTGCTGGACAAGCGCTTATCGGTTGGCAACCTACTGCCTGCCATATTCGTGCCCATGGCGTATCTGCCCCTGATGCACCTCTTTTCATGATGCACCGCCTTGTCACCTCCTGTGAACTTATGCAAAACGTATACATATTTTGAATTGAAGCTGTATTGACGCCATCTCATAAGCAAAAAAAGAAATGCGGAGAGGGAACAAGCCCTTTCTCTTCGTACAGCAGTTTGGACACCGGGAAATCGAAGAACAGCAATATGCAGAAGGATATGTAACGTGCATACTTGCTGTTCCTTTTTTGTCCTATGGAAATTTCATGCCGATTTATGCTTGACAAACCGGAAGTATATGAGTATTATATGCATATTGATGCACTGTCGCTTTAGCACAGTAGCACAATGATGCAATGTGAGGGAGGAACCAACCATGTTAAAAAAGTGGGTTTCGATGCTGCTGTGCCTGCTCCTTGCCCTGAGCTTCGCTGTATCTGCCAGTGCTGACAAGCTGTCTGAAATCAAGGAAAAAGGCGTATTGGTAGTCGGCGCAGAAGTAAGCTTTCCGCCCTATGAATTTTACTATACCAACCCCGTGACGAAGGAAGAGGAGCTGGCCGGCTTTGAAATGTCCATGGCCAAAGCCCTTGCCGAGAAATTGGGTGTGGAACTGAAAGTGGCCGACCAGGCTTTCTCCGGTTTGATCACCGCGCTTAGGGCCGGCGAAATCGACCTGATCATCTCAGGCCTTTCCATCAAGCCCGACCGGCAGGAAGTGGTGGATTTCTCCGAACCCTACTATTCCGGAACGCAAATCGTTCTTGTTCGTGCAGCGGATAAGGACAAGTACAAGGTTCCTTCCGACTTTGACGGTAAAAACTTGGGCGCGCAGACAGGCTCCCTGCAGCAGGGTGTGGCGGAAGAGCAATTCCCCAACGCCAACCTGGTTCTACTGGACAAAGTGCCGCTCCTTATCATGGAATTGAACCTGGGTACCATCGACGGCCTGATCCTGACTGATAACGTAGCCCAAAGCTACTTTGGCAAATACCCCGACCTGATTGTTTCTGAGGTTCCGGTAACGTACGTATCCACGGGCGTCGGTATTGCTATGGCCAAGGGCGACAACGAAGCGTTGATGGCTGCGGTCAATGAATTTGTTGCCGCAGTGAAAGAGGATGGCCGGTTCCAGGAATGGTTTGATGTGGCCATCAAGCAAAACCAGGAATTGGTGGCTGCCCAGGCGGAGTAAGCAAAGGCCTTGCTCATATCAAAAAGATACACAGGAAAAGGCGTCGGGGATAGGCGGCCCATCCGGGTCTTACCCCTCGCCTTTTCCTGGTTCTTTCACCCGGAGGCAACATGATCAAGTTTGAAAAGATATGGACCATATTTTACGAAAAATTCCCCATGTTCATGCAGGGCGTGGGGATAACGCTGCAATTGGCAGCGTATACGGTGCTGCTCGGCACGCTCTTCGGCATCGTGGTGGCGCTTTTGCGACGGGTAAAGTTTGCTCCCGTCCGGTGGATGATGGGGGCTTATGTGGCCTTTATCCGGGGCACGCCGCTTTTGGTACAGGCGCTGCTTTTCGTGTACGGCCTGCCTCAATTGGGCGTGAAAATGCCCAGGCTTACGGTGTGTGTGCTGGCCCTGGTGTTCAACAGCGGTGCGTACATGGCTGAAATCATCCGCGCTGGCATCCAGTCCATCGATCATGGGCAAACGGAGGCGGCGGAATCCCTGGGTATGACCAGGCTGCAAAGCATGCTGTACATCATCCTGCCCCAGGCGATTAAAACCACGCTGCCTGCCATGGGCAACGAGTTTGTCGTTATCATCAAGGAATCATCTATCCTGTACGCGGTGGGTGTTTACGAGCTGACCTATCAGGCGTACAAGATGGCCTCTACCAATTATTTGTATATTGAAACGCTGATTGTTGCGGCACTCATTTATTTTGTGCTGACTTATGTGACCAGCAAGCTCCTGGCCCTTTTGGAAAGGAGGATGAACCGTGCAGACCGTAAAGCAGCCTAAGGTGGAAAAAGGGGAAGTCCTTCTCAAGGTGGAAAAGCTGAACAAGCACTTTGGGCGCCTGCATGTGTTAAAAGGCGTGGACCTCAGCGTGCATAGCGGCGAAGTGGTGGTTGTAATCGGGCCGTCCGGCAGCGGAAAGTCCACACTTTTGCGGTCGATGAACCTTTTGGAAAAGCCCTCCGGAGGCCGGATGCTGTTTGAGGGTGCGGATATTACCGCGCTTAAGGGCAAGGAGCGCTGCAAGCTTCGGGAGCGCATGGGGATGGTCTTTCAGCAGTTCAACCTCTTCCCTCACTTGAAGGTGGTGGACAATGTGACCATTGCCCCCATGCGGGTCCTGGGCCTGAGCCGGGAAGAGGCCCGCAAACGTGCGGTGGAGCTTTTAACCCGGGTAGGCCTTGCCGATAAAGTGGATGAATGGCCGGAAAAATTGTCCGGCGGCCAAAAGCAGCGGGTAGCCATCGTACGGGCGTTGGCTATGAACCCGGATGTGATGCTTTTTGATGAACCTACCAGCGCCCTGGACCCGGAGATGGTGGGTGAGGTGCTGGATGTAATGAAGCAATTGGCAAAGGAAGGCATGACCATGATCGTGGTCTCCCACGAAATGGGATTTGCGCGGGAAGTTGCAGACCGGATTTTGTTCATGGATGGCGGCGTCATTTTGGAAGAAGGCACCCCTGAAGAACTTTTTCATGAACCCAAGCACCCACGGACAAAGGATTTTCTATGCAAGGTGTTGTAATTCTCTTTTGAAGCAATAGCCTTCCATTAAAAAATTACAGGAGGCCAATCCATGAAGGAAGCCTTGGAAACCCTCAAAAAGTACGTGTCCATGCCCAGCGGCTCCTGGGATAAGGAAGATACAGCCGCCTTGGCGAAGGTGATAGCCGAAGATTTTACTGCTCTTGGCATGAAGGTGGAAACCTTTCCGGGGGATAAAGTAGGCCCTGTCCTGGAATGCACCTGGGGCCAAGGGCCCAAACAGCTTATGCTGATGGGGCATATGGATACGGTGTTTCCCCATGACGAATGCCAGCCTTTCCGCGTGGAAGGTAACACCGCCTACGGTTCCGGTGTGTCGGATATGAAGGGCGGCATAGCCGTAATGCTCCATGCCCTCAAAACCGTACTGCCCCAGGTGGACCCGGAAAAATATACAATCAAGGCCGTTTTGAATCCGGATGAGGAATTGGGCTCCCCGGAAAGCGGCGCGCGCATTCTGGAAAACGCAAAGAAATCCTTTTCTGCCCTCAGCTTTGAGCCTGCCCGGAAGGGCGGCGGGCTCACCTGCGAAAGAAAGGGCGTAACATCCTTCACGCTGAACTGCACCGGCAAGCGGGGCCATTCCGGTGCCGCATATTTGAAGTGCGCCAGCGCCATTCAAGAATTGTGCAGCCGGATCACCCAAATATATGCTTTGCGGGATGACAGCCGGGATATATCTGTGAACATAGGCATCCTGTCAGGGGGTACGGCAGAAAACGTGGTGGCAGACGAGGCTGTGGCCCACGGTGAGTTCCGTTATTATGACCAGAGCTTTCAACAGGAATTGATGGACAAGCTTACCGCCTTGTGTGCCCTTCCCGGCGTGCCCGGCACCACCACAAAGCTCTCCTTCGGCGCCTCCCACCCCGCCCTGAAGGCCACCGAGAAAAGCATGGCCCTCATACATCGGGCCCAGGAAATCGCCGCAGAATACGGCTATACCATCACCTCCGAGCGTTCCGGAGGCGCAGGGGATATTGCTATTGCCGGGTTGGCGGGCATCCCCGTGCTGGATGGCTTGGGCTTGGAAGGGGACGGCATGCATACCACTTCGGAGTGCGGCTATCTGGATAAGCTCCCGTTCCATATCACCCTTGCATCCCGGATGATGCTGGATTTGCTGAAGTAAAGTCATAAAAAGCAGTAAAAGAATCAAGCAAAAGTCAGGACCACCGGCTCGGCCGGTGGTCCTGACTTAGTATAACTCTTCTATTACATAAAAAAGCCACCCCTTTTTAGAGGCGGATAGCAAGAAAATGAAAGCCGGCAGCTTTCGAAACGTTCAGAGCTGCCGGCTTTGCATATATCTCGGAATGCTTTATTACTTGTAAGTTTGACAGAAAGCCTTGATATACCAGTCTTTGGAGTGCAGCTTATAGCAAATTGCCTCATCCACCTGCATTTCCTTGGGCAAAGCTGTCATGTTCTCCTGCTTTTCGGCGGCTTCATCGGTGCTGTCGTAATAATACTGGTAGCTTTTTACCCGGTTGGACACATTGCCTTCTATGGTGGTGAGCAGATATTTTCCCTCACCCAGATCCTGCACATCAGATACCATTCCCACAT
>JAEVYX010000067.1 GCA_023392515.1 Bacillota bacterium
TAGTCCAGCTTCTTTTCGCTTAAGAAGGAGGCGCTCAGCGTGGCATACCGGGAAGTGAGAAGCCTTGCCGTGCTTAAAAAATCGATATAGGCCGTCCTTACATGCCGGATGGACCGCCTTTGCATCAACTCCTGAAATACACCGGAAATATAACTTTTCAGCTTGGGCCAATCCCTGGCGCCTACCAAATCCTGCAGCCGGGCCTGGTTGACCCTGGGCAATGCTTCTTCTATGGGCCGCTGGGCCTTTTGATAGGTTATGCAAAAATCATTAGAAAAAAAACAGTCGTCGCAGGCTTCTTCCGCCTCCAACAGCATGGCTTGCAATTGGACTTCGTCATGGGGCATGCTGATCCCCGCCTGAAACTCCACCTCATAATACTGGCGGATATTGGCTGCTGCCAAATGCATATGGTCAGCCGCAAGCGTGGCATCCTCCGGCTTTTGGGAAAGGGGCAGCATCAGATAAATGCGCAATAGGCCGCTTTGCTCCACGCTTACGATGACGGGCTCATCCCATACCTTTTCCAGCATGACCCGGATGGACTTGTAAAACATTTCCTGGCTTTCAGCGGGCAGCACCTGCGTTCCGCACCGGCATGCCACTGCCATATACAATCCGGGAAGCAGCGCCTGGGCAGGCGCCGGGGGCATTTTTTTCCCGCCGGCCGGAAGAAGCAGGCATTCCCGCAAATATTCCCGAAGCACACTTTTTGGGCTGTGGGCAGGCTCGGCGGCCTCCATGGTAATGGTCACCCGCGCCAGGGTATCCAGTATGCTTTTTTCATTCAATTCACTTTTCAATATGTATTGGGACGCGCCCAGCAAAATGGCTTTTTGCGCATAGGCAAAATCGTTGTAATGGGTCAAAATCACCACATACAGGGATGGCTTTCGGGCCTTCAGCTTTTCGATCAGCATCAGACCATCCATCACAGGCATCCGAATATCGGTAAGCAAAATATCGGGGTCGGTCTTTTGAAAAATTTCCAGAGCCTCCTGGCCGTTGGCCGCCTCGCCCACAATGGAAAAGCCATGGCCCTCCCAATCCACGGTGGTCTTCAGGCCAAGCCGAACCAAATATTCATCGTCGGCAATCAGTATTTTTTTCACTTCACCGTTCACCCTTCAATAGGTCAGGCGTGTTTTGACATCCCATGAAAACCATGATAGGATAAGGCATCAGTCTTTGCAACGTTATTCAAGTATATCATACACGTTCAGGCCGCGCAAGAACAGGAGGGGCTTCTATGTTCTTCCGTACCGTAAGGTTCAAAATCCTGGTGATTTTGATTCTGTTTTCCCTGTCCGCCATGGGCGTAGTTTTGGTGACGGTCTACCGCACCTCCTATGCTCTTTTGCGCACCAATGAAATGAGCTATAACGTGGAGGCTACCAGCCGCACCAAGGAAAGCTTTGAGTTTGTGCTGGATACGGTATACAAAACCGCCAAGGGACTTCTGGAAAACGCGGATATTTACAATGCCCTGCGCAGCGACGTTATTGAGGACAGCCCGGAGGCGACAACGCTGAAAAACACCATGTCCTCCCTGCTCAAGGCCAGCATTTATCCGTCTCAATATATTGCCGGCATCCATGTGGCCGGAGCCAGGCCTGTTAAGTTTTTCTCCAGCATTCCCTCGGTGGATGAAGATATTTTGCGCTCCTTGGCCGCTCCCTATTTTGAGGATACGGGCGCCAGCCGACAACCCAACAGCTTTACCGGCCGCAAGCAAATTGTGTACTATCCCGGCGTTACCAAAACGGTAATCCAGTACCTGTGCCCAGTTTACAACATCGTGGATGGCAGCATTGTGGGGCTCGTCATCATCGATATCGATTATGGCATGCTGGAGGAAATGTTCCTCATCTCCTCCATGAAAAATGAGGACAAGGCCCTCATCGTCCGCTCCAATGGGGACATTATCTTCAACTATCCTTACAATGTCACTCTGGATTCAGTGCTGCGCGACTATCCCCAATTGCTTACCCAGTCGGAAACTCAGTTCAGTGGGGAAGTTTTCGGGGCGGAAATGCTCATTGTTTCGGATACCATTGCCTATACGGATTGGCATATCATCCGCATGATTTCCATGGCCCGGATCACCAAGGATACCCGCAGCATACAGGAACTGATGGGCCGGGTCGCGCTTATATTTTCCGGCATCAGCATCTTTTTAAGCATTGTCATTTCCCGCATCTTGACCGCTCCCATCACAAGGCTTACCCAAGCCTTTCAGCGAGCGGAACGGGGAGATTTGCGGGCCAGCGTATCCATTACCACCAGGGACGAGATGGGAAATCTGGGCGAGTCCTTCAATGGAATGATGAAAAAACTGAACCAGTATTTCCATCAGGAGCTGGAGCTGCGCCAGAAAAAGAATGATATGGAGCTGGAGGTCCTCCAGGCCCAGGTAAACCCGCATTTTTTATACAACACACTGGATTCCATCAAGTGGCTGGCCATGCTGCAAAGCGTAAACAACATCGCCGAAATGACCACTGCACTCATCAACCTGCTCAAATACAATTTGTCAAAGGAAGGGCTGCTAGTTACGCTTTCAGACGAGGTGGAAAGCGTGGTGAACTATATTAAGGTACAAAAATATCGCTACGGCACAGGGTTTGACCTGAAGCTGGAGCTTTCTCCCGATACGCTCAACATGCACATGCTAAGGTTCCTCCTGCAGCCGCTGGTGGAAAATTGCATTCTCCATGCCTTTGGGCAGATGGAAGATCCGGGCACCATCACCATTCAATCCTTTGCGAAAAATGAAGTCCTTCATATCAAAGTGATCGACAACGGGGAGGGTATGGACGTCACCCTGGTGCAGCCTGTGGAGGAAGAGAAAGGCACGCGGTTTAAAAATATTGGCATCAACAACATTCGGGAGCGAATCAAGCTCCATTACGGCCAGAGCTATGGGCTGAGCTATCAAAGCGAGCCGAACAAGGGCACTACCGCAGAATTGACGCTGCCTGTTTCCATTCCAAATTCTCCCTAAGCATAATAAAGTATTAATTTTCAAAACAGAATGCGAAAAAACATATGTATTAAACAAAAAATTGCTGTATGTTTGTAAGGATTCCATAATTATTTACATTGCTTTGCCCTCTCGAAAATGCTACTTTAAGAACACATTCATTCGGGAGGGTTTTTGTTCCCCTGCGGGGGAATGAAATATATTTGAAGGAGGAGACCACATGAAGAAGTCCCTTGCTCTAATTCTCACCGCTGTCCTTCTTTTGTCCGCTGTTAGCTTCGCATCTGCGGATGCGGCGTTCGACTGGAAAAAGTATGAGGGCACAACCATCCAGGTGGCGTTTGTCGAGCATACCACTTCCAATGCCATCATCAGCAAGGTGGAGGACTTTGAGGCTCTGACCGGCATCACCGTCGAAACCTCTGTCACCCCGGAAGCCAACTACTTTGACAAAGTCAATGCAGCCTTGGCCTCCCGTACCGGCAGCATCGATCTGTTCATGTCCGGCGCATACCAATTGTGGGACTACTCCACCGCCGGTTATGTGGAAGATTTGACGCCCTACCTCGAAAACAGCGCCGGTATGATCCCCGATTATGACTTTGAAGACCTGATTCAAAGCGCTGTGGCTGCTTTGAAATGGGACGGCGTTCCCGGCCATGCTGTAGGCACCGGCGCTCAACTAGGCTTGCCACTTTGCTTCGAATTGTACAGCCTGGCTTACAACAAAAAGGCCTTTGCGGATAAAAACCTGGAAGTTCCCAAAACCTATGAAGAGCTTTTGGAAGTCAGCAAAGCCCTGAAAGACTGGAACGGCCCCGGCTCCTATGCCTTGGCCATCCGCGGCGCCCGCGACTGGGGCACCATCCATCCCGGCTATATGTCCACCTTCGCAAACTTCGGCGCCAAAGACTTTGAAATCGTAGAAAACAAGCTGGTATCCCGCCTGGATTCCCCCGAATCCATCGCCATGACCGAATTCTGGGTAGACCTGATCAAGACCGGCGGCGCTCCTTCCTGGTCCAAATACACCTGGTATGAAGCAGGTGCAGACCTGGGCGCCGGCAAGGCCGCCATGCTCTTTGACGCCGACAACAACGGCATCACCCAGAACTGGATAAAGGACGGCATCCCCGCCTCTGCGGAAGCCGGCAACATCGCCTGGGCCGTAATGCCCGTAGCCAAGGAAGGCGATACCCCCTACTCCAACTACTGGACCTGGTCCATGGCCATGAACGGCAACTCCGATGCGAAAGACGCGGCCTGGCTGTTCCTGCAATATTTCACCAGCAAGGAATTCGCCTCCTACGCTTCCATCACCGAATACAACATGGACCCCATCCGCACCTCTGTGTGGGAAGACCCGGCTTTCATCGCCAAGATGGAACAGCATGAAGGCTATATCGAGTCCTTCAATGCCACCATCGACTCCACCTCCATCCTCTTTACCCCCCAGCCCTACTTCTTCGACACCACCACCGAATGGGCAGCCACGCTGCAGGATATCGTGATGGGCCAGTACAAGAGCGTGGAAGAAGGCATGAAGACTTTGGCTGAAAAGGTCAACAAGGTTGTAGGCGAAATCGATCTGAGCGATTACGAATAATCCTCCTCTTCATCCTCAAGTACCAATGCAGCGCCTGTCCCGCCGGTGAGGCAGGACAGGCGCTGCCGGTAAAACCCATTTCCAATAAAGGAGGCGCGCCCTATGCACCTGAATGTGGGAAGCAAAAAGGCTCAGCCCAAAAAGCCTGTGAACTATAACGAGATTCCCGCCAGCATCCGGCGCAGGCCCTACTATGTAGTGTTGCCCGGCCTTATGATCCTGATTGGCATCATGATTCCCTTCGTAACGGCTATCGCCCTTTCCATGACCAATTATTCCTTTAAGCTGCCCACCACAAAATTCGTATTTTTGAAAAACTGGATCAACCTGTTTACGGATATGGAGTTTTATCGGGCGCTGTGGGTAACGATTCGGTATGCCGCCTATGCCACCGGTATCCAAATGCTTTTGGGTACCTGTGTTGCGCTGCTTTTGCGCAAGGACAATCCTTTCAGCCGCGCCCTGAAGGTGCTGTTCACCTTTCCCCTCATGGTTGCCCCGGCCATTGCGGTGCTGGTATGGCAGCTGATGACCAGCAATACCGTAGGCGTGCTGGAGAAATTCCTGAACCTGTTTGGCATATACAACTTTCCTTGGGCAGCCAGCAGCCAAACCGCCATGTTCACTGTGGTATTGATTGATACCTGGGTCAACATGCCCTTTGTCATTCTGCTGGTGCTGGCAGGTATACAATCCCTGCCCAAATCCCCCTTCGAGGCAGCACAGGTGGACGGGGCCAGCGCCTTTTTCACCTTTAAGACCCTCACGCTGCCCATGCTCAAGCCCTTCATGTACATCGCGCTGCTCTTTCGCCTCATGGCTTCCCTGCAGGAGTTTGGCATTATCTTCGCGCTCACCAAGGGCGGCCCCGGCAATACGCTGATGAATCTATCCCTCACGGGGTATCTGACAGGCTTCACCTACCAGCGGCTGGGGGCGGCGCTGCCCTATCTGCTGGTGCTATGGGCCATCGTAAATATTTCGGCACGCTTTATCGTAAAAAGGCAGCGGCAGTTGACCTTGCAAGCCGCCGGCCGGGAATAACGGGAAGGAGGTCTACCTATGAAAAAGCAATCCCTTCTTGCATCAAAAGCGCCTTCTTCCTACCATCACCTAACGCATGCCCTGGGCTTTGTGGGGCGGAATCTAGCGCTTTTGGTCTTTGCCATCTTTGCCTTGTTCCCCATCATCTGGATGGTCACCTGCACCTTTAAGTCTGACGCCGAAATGTACACCACGGTGTTTAACTTTACACCCACCCTTAGCAACTATGAGCAGGTGCTTATCGGCACGGATTATTTCAAAGCCTTCTTCCAAAACCTTATCGTGGCGGGCGGCGCGGTGCTGCTCACCATCGTGGCCGGTGTTCCTGCCGCTTACGGGCTGGCCCGGTACAACTTCAAAAACAAGGAAGACATCGCCTTCCAAATTCTTTCCTTCAAATTTGCCCCCGAAATCCTGGTGATCCTCCCAGTGTTTTTGATCTTTCAAAAGCTGGGGCTGTATGACACCTATTTCGGGCTGATCTGGGTCTATCAATTGATTACCATGCCGCTGCTCATTTGGGTGGTACGGGGCTATTTCGAGGACATCAGCGTGGAAATCGAGCAGGCCGCCCAGCTGGACGGCTACCGCTGGTACGAAATCTTCTGGAAGATTCTCCTGCCGCTGATCAAGCCCGGCCTTGTGGCATCGGGGCTTCTGGCCTTCATCTTCGCCTGGAACAGCTTCACCTTCCCCCTGATTTTAAGCGGGTTCAAGATTCAAACCATCACCATTACGTCGCTGCGCTACATCGCCTCCGACAGCGTCCACTACGGCCAGGTTGCCGTGGCGGCCACGGTGGCCATTACCCCGGAGATTATCGCGGCGCTGTTCATCCAAAAACACCTGGTCCGTGGCCTCAGCTTCGGCGCGGTGAAAGGGTAGGAGGCGCGTTATGGCAAGCATAGAACTGATCGGCGTCACCAAGCGCTATGACAAAAAAACGGCTATCAGCAACCTTTCCCTTGATGTTAAGGATAACGAGTTTTTCGTGCTGTTCGGCCCGGCCGGGGCGGGAAAAACGACCACCCTCAAGTGCATTGCCGGTGTGGAATTTCCCCAGGAAGGGCTGGTCAAAATCGGCGGGGAGATCGTAAACCTCATTGAGCCCAGCTTTCGCAACGTCTCCATGGTGTTTGAAAACTATGCGCTCTATCCCCACCTGAGCGTGTATGACAACATTGCTTCCCCCTTACGGTCCAAGCTCTACCGCAAGGATGAGGCGTACATCAAACAGGCTATCGACAAGATTGCAAGGCTTATGAAGATCGATGGGCTGTATGACCGCAAGCCCAGCCAATTATCCAACGGCCAGCGCCAGAGGGTCGCCATCGGCCGGTGCCTGGTGCGCACCCCCAATGTGTTTTTGATGGATGAGCCGCTGGCCCACCTGGACGCCAAGCTCAAGCATCTAATGCGCACAGAACTTAAGGAAATGCAAAGCGAATTCAACACCACCACCATTTATGTCACCCACGATTATATGGAGGCCATGAGCCTTGCCGACCGAATCGCGGTTATGGACAAGGGCGAAATCAGGCAGCTGGGCACCGCCCAGCAGATGTATTACACCCCCGGCAGCGAGTTTGTGGCGCGGCTTTTCGGCGAGCCGGAAATCAACCTGTTCCCCGGCGAGTTCGTCAAGGAAAACGGCGCGTGCGTATTGCACACCGCCATCGGCCTTTCCTTTACCCCGCCGGAGGATGTGTGCAAAGTCCTCTCCGGCTACAAAACCAACCAGCTTGATATCGGCATCCGGGGCAACGATATCCGTTTCTCCCTAACCCAGGGCGGGGAAGGCTGGCTGAAGGGCACCGTATACGCCAACGAGCCCATCGGCAACAAGGTTATCATGACCGTAGCCATGGGCGATATCCACCTGCAGGTGGTAGCTCCCAACGATACCAGGGCTGCGTTGGACGCGCCGGTTTACCTGCAATTGAACACCGATAATATGCTCTATTTTGACCGCAGCAGCCAGGAGTTCGTCACCCGGCACGATGTGGATACCATCACCTCCATCGACCGGATGCGGTCCCGCGGGAAAGGAGGCGTATGCTAAATGGCCCAACTAACCCTTCGCAACGTATTTAAGCGCTATGATAACGCAAAAGCCTCCCTGTTCTCCAAGAAAACACATAACGATTATGCGGTTAACGACCTGAGCTTCACCTGCCGGGACGGGGAGTTTGTAGGCATACTGGGCCCCTCGGGCTGCGGAAAATCCACCACGCTGCGCATGATCGCGGGGCTTGAAAAAATCACGGGCGGTGATATCTTTATTGGAGAAACGCGTATTAACGACCTCTTGCCCAAGGACCGGAACATCGGCCTGGCCTTTGAGGATTACGCGCTCTACCCGCCGCTTTCCGTGTACGACAACCTTGCCTTTAACCTCCGGGCAAAAAACACGCCCCCCGAGGAAATCAAAAAAGCCATCTCCCGCATCGCTCCGCTTATGAAGGTGGATGACCTGCTGGATATGAAGCCCCTGGCATTGTCCGGCGGGCAAAAGCAGCGCGTAAACATTGCCAGGGCGCTGGTGCGCAGGCCGGGCCTGCTGCTGCTGGATGAGCCCCTTTCCCACCTGGACGGCAAAATGCGCCAGCAATTACGCTATGAAATCAAGCGCATGCACCATGAAATCAAGTGCACTACCATTATCGTCACCCACGACCAGATGGAGGCCATGAGCCTGGCAGATCGGATCGCCATCATGGACCAGGGCAGGCTTCAGCAGATGGGCACACCCCTGGAAGTATACGACGACCCCGCCAATGTTTTTGTAGCCGGGTTCATCGGCGAACCGCCCATGAACCTCATTAAGTCCACCATCGCAAAGGTGGATGGGGGTTTTGTCTTCACCTTTGCCGGAAGCGACCTTCGCATAGGCGTTCCCAGCCGGTATGACGCTCTTATTCATGACGGCATGGTTGTCACCCTGGGTGTCCGCCCCGTGGATGTGCTCTTGTGCAGCAAGGAAAATGGAGGCTCCCCCATCCCCGTCGCCGTGTACGAAAACCTGGGCGACGAGCGGCGCATCAGCGTGCGGGTGGGTGAAAACCTCCTGAACCTTACCACTGCCGAAAACGTATACTTTGACCGGGGCGAAACCATCTACCTAAGCTTCCGCGCGGAGCGCACCCACCTGTTTGACGTGGAAACAGGCAATCGGCTTCGCGCCTGCACATGATGCTCCCTGTGCGCAGAGGGCTGGAGCTTATCACTTCACCCTCTGCCTCCGTTAAGCGGGAGGATTTTTCCAAGGGCAAATTCGCGACCTGGTTTTTATGCCAGATTCCCTTGCTGCTGGTGCTTACATGGTCGGGATACCTGGACCCTGCCGAAGGCTTTTCCCGGGATGCGCTCAGCATTTTGCAGTATCTCGGTTCCGCCGGGCTGCTCCTTGGGTTTTCCATGCTCCTTGCCGTTGCCAAGTCCTTTTTGGTACTCTGGGCTGGCGGCGTGCGCATGGACCTTCTCGCCTCCGCCCGGGAGCTTTTACCCCTCCATTGTATCCTGATCCTGCTGGAAGCCGTGATCACCCTGTTCCTGCTCATCCTCTACCGCCTGGGCGGGGGCATTGCCTACACCATGCTGGAACAGATATTCCTCTTCGGGCAGGAGCTTCTTTTCGCGTTGGGCGTGTTCGCGGTATTGTATTGGCGGGAGAATGTGCTTTTGCGACGCAGCATTCTGGTAAGCATTGGATATTTCCTGGCAGCCAGCGCGTGGCTTTTGCTGCCTTTCTTTGCATGACCGGGGCTCTGCCCCTGTACCCCGCTTAAGGGATTTCATCCCTTAAGAATCCCCTTCTTTGCCGCGCATTGCGCGGCAAAATATTTATAACGCCCATATCCAGCGCATACGCCAAAAACCCGGCACATGTGGCAAATGCCTCTCCGGTGGTGCATTCATCGGTTTCCTCCTCTACGCTTTCACAGGCAATACCGTTACTTATTCGCACGCAAGAGATGGTAGCCCTAGGTATCCCTGTAATCACAGAGCACTCTTCCGATTTCTGGTGACTTCCTGCGTAGCGAGCCACACCAAAGAAGATGACATGAAAATATTCAAACCATAGTTGGATCGTTATGGTTCTTCACCTGTTCCAATGCGAATCAGTTCACCATTTTCCGTCGAAAGCATAACATGATACATTAATCTATAGTAGTCTTCTCCGCTTCCAGCACGAAAGCAAATAATCCATACAGGGTCACTGTCCCAGGATCTCCAGAATTCCGGTATGGAGTTGAAATATGGATCAATATAAAACTGATCCATCACCTCGGCAGAGAGCCCATATGCATCCATACAGTATTGTTTGCTTAGTGCTACCGCTTTGTCCTGCGAAATGGCATCCTCGGCCGGCAAGATATGAGGGCTGTTCTCAATGTATATTGACCCACAAAGCGCTTTATCTTCAAGGGTCCATGTGAACATTGAGCCTTTTTCTGCCTCCCAGAAGCTGTATCCTTCAGATCTAGTAACGGTATCGAGAATGAATGCTTCATCCCCCGATGGCGTTACAAAGCAGGAATATACATCGAAATATTCGAAACCGCTGACTGCCCAGCCACGAATCTCTTCTCCGTCAACCGAGAACGCTATACCGGTAGCGTGCCATGTCATGTAAAGAGCCGCTGGCTCTGTTAAAACTCCTTTTTCAATAAACGCTTGCTTCGCTTTGCTAAGAACCTTTTCACGCATCGAATCTTCATCCTCAAAAAATGCGGGTGAAGGAATGTGGTGATGATAATTCACATGATCAGATTCACTGGAAAATATCTCGGCCAACACGCTGTTCAGTGGCATGAATATCAAACCGGCAAAGATAAAAGCAACCCAGATCATATTCATGCTGTAATGAAATCTTCGCATTTTGAATAACACCATTATCCACTTCCCTTCGAAATTACCAATCTCTTACATCTAACGCCTTGCACCAACAAAATCATTCATGCAAATGTACCCGGCATGAAGACAAATTGATTATAGCCTCTCATTAGGCGCCATCTTATTCCCATCGCTTGCCTTTTGATAAACCAACTCAAATTTCATCCATTTCCATCGATCCGTTCTCATTTTACATTGTTCCATTGGGATACGAAGTTCGTGGTAGCGTACCTCGACCTGATTCGGAAATAAAAAAGCACGTGCCTCCGTGGGCGACGCGCCTATACCCATGGTGATAAAAAGTAAATCTCATAGCATCTATGAATTGAAAAAAGAAATCTAAACACTCATTATTGAACCTGTCGCAACGCCACATCCAGCGCATACGCCAAAAACCCAGCACAGGTGGCAAAAGCCTCTCCGGTGGTGCATTCGCCGGTTTCCTCATCTACGCTTTCACAAGCAATGCCATTGTCCATCTGTGTGCGCATCAAATGCAAGAAAGCCGTATCCTTGTGCCCACAAAGCAGGCTGTTGGCAATGGACAGCACCCAGGGATGGGGCGCGTGGGCGCAGCCGATTTCCGCAATGGGCTTTCCCGCAAACGAATAGGGGTAATCCGGGTCCCGGATCAAGGAAACGGTATTCAAATAAACCGGATCGTCCGCTTCACAAAAGCCATAGTAGGAAAGCAATTGCAGGCTTCCCGGCGGCTCATCGTATACGTCATACTTGCCGTTCAAATCTTGCGACCAGGCAAAAAACCGCTTTCCGTCCTGCTCCTTCACGCAATGGCGCAAGATGGCTTCCTTTACGCGAAGAGCCTGCTTGCTCAAATCCTCACGGTTCAGGCGGCAGCCAAGGTCTGTCAGGATACGCCAGACCAGCACATTGTCATAGGTCAAATAGGGGTACACATGCATATCATCCGTCGGCTGGAGGAAGGTCTCATACAAGTCCAGCTCCGGATGCTTTTTTGTTTCCAACAAGCGAAGAATCCGCTCAATCCCCTCCTGCACACAGGACTTTTCAAAAAACCTTTCGTCGTGGGTTGCCTGCATATACTTTTCCAGAGCCAGCACCGGGGCGCATAGTTCGTCCAGTTCAAAGCCCGGTTCCAATACCGTACCGTCAATAAACCTACTGTGAACGCCCACATTGCGGATCTGCTTCGTGAACACATAATGCAAAATTTCTCTGGCATACGCAGGGTCCGTCATTAAAATGGCCGGGAAGCTCCACAGCAGGCTGTCCCGGTCCCAGTAAGCGCAGGAAACATAATACCGGGGGCTGCGGGAGGTCATCAAAACAAACTCCTCGGTATCCATGGTGCGGCCGGAGGCAAAGAAAAAGCTGAAGAACATGTTGGTGTTAAGGATCGTATTCAGCTTTTCATCCGCCGCGTGGCGCTCCCTTGCCGCAAGCCATTCGCAGGTTTCCGAAAGCATTCTGTCAAAGCCCCGGCGGAAAAGTTCCTTGGCGCTGGTGGAGGCGGCCACTTCTTCATAGCCCAGCCCCCAAATGAAATCCACCGTCCCTTCTTCACCGGGATCAAGCGTCCAATCCCTTTCCAGGGCAAAATCAACCTGATTTTCTTGCGTCTTTTCCCAATGCTCCTGCACAGTGTCCTCAAAAATGGGCGCCAAGGCGAAAAGGGGCAGCCCTGTGCGCATTTCCATTACGGAATGGTGGTTCCACCCGCTTTTCAGGAGGAACACTTCCCCGCCCACAGGCTTGGATTCATTTACTTCGTGAAGCGTATGGGCCCACCGGCCCCTAAGCCCCGCCCCGCAGGCAACCGGGCCTTCCCCCCCGTTTTTTACCTGAAGCCGGTAGAAAAAGGCGCGCTCGTTCAAGGGGCACAAAACCGTCCCCTTGATGGTAAGCTGTCCGGCCTTGGCCGTAAAGGAAGGAATCCAATAATGGGCCCGCTCCCAGGCGAGAGAAGTCAAGGGGACCTCTATTCCTTTAACAGTCATAAAAGGCTTCATAAAGGGGGCATCATCATTCCCCCGCACCTCCAGCATGCCCTTGGCACCCATGTGCAAAAAGGTCAGCCCTTCCAAGGCCCCATCCCGTTCCCGCAGGGTGGGCAGGGAGAGGTATTCATTTCCCGTTACCTGATACATTTCTTTCATGCGCCTGTTTCCTTCCTATGCTTTGACTGCGCCTTCGGATAGCCCCGAAACCACAAACTTCTTTTGGAATGCGATAAATAGCAGCAAAATGGGGATCTGCACCAAGATAGAGGCCGCAAAAATCCACTCCCACCGTGTGGCATGCTGGCCGCGGAGGGTTTGAATCATAACCGGCAGGGTGATATTGCTCTGTACGCCGCCCAGCACCACCTTGGCGGTGAAGAATTCCTCCCAGGTGCCTTGAAAGCAAAAGATAGCCAGCGTGCCGATGGCCGGCAGCGCCAGGGGCAAAAGCACCTTAAAGAAGGTGGCAAAATGCCCTCCGCCGTCGATTCGCACCGACTCCTCCAATTCCTTGGGCAGCGCGGCAAAATGCCCCCGCAAAAAGAAGGTGTTGCCGCATACCCCCGTACCCACATACAGCAATATGAGCCCTGCCCTTGTCCCTACCAGCCCGTTGGCCGACAAAAGCCCCGGCAGCTTAATCCCCTGCAGCACCAGAAACTGGGGAATAATGCTCAAAAACCCCGGCAGCATCAGGGTGAACAAATAGAGCTTGAACAGTGCCTCCCGGCCGAAAAAATCGATGCGGGCAAACCCATAGGCAGAAAGAGATGAGATCAATACCACAAACAATACCGTGCTCAATGTGATCACCGTGCTGTTCAGCGCCGCCCTTGGCAAATCTGAATTCGTCAGCACATGCTGATAGGCGGCAAAGTCAATGCGGGATGGCAGTATTTTAGGGGGATAAGGCAATACATAGCTGAACTCTTCAAAGGAGTTCGTAATCATGAAAAGATAAGGCAGTACAAACACCCCGGCCAGGAGGAGCAGCGCCAGCCAGAAGAATACCCGGGAAACGCGGAATGTGCGCATCAGCCTCTCCCCCCTTCCGTGCGGAAAACACGGTTCAGCAAAACCGTCGTGGTCAATACCAGCGCGGCGGTCATAAGCCCAATGGCCGCGCCCTGGCCAAACTGGAACAGGTTAAAAGACTTGTCGTACAGAAGGTATTGCAAAACCGATGTGGTGCCCCTGGGGTTTCCGCTGGTTAAAAGCAGCACCTGCAAAAACACATTAAAGGAGCCTATGAGCATATTCACCATCACATAAAAGGTGGTGCTTTTGAGAAGCGGCACGGTAATGTAAAAAAACTTGGCGAACGATCCAGCCCCTTCCATCCCAGCCGCCTCGTATAACTCCGAAGAAATTCCCTGCAGCCCTGCCAGATAGATAATCATGGCCCAGCCAATGTTTTTCCAAATGCCCATCAGCCAGATTACCCCGTTGGCGGTCCAAGTCTTTTGCAGCCAGGGCACATACTGGTCGATGATATGGAACACATCCACCATCAAGTAATTGATCAGCCCCCGCTGCCCGGCGTTGAACATGTAAGCAAACACCATACCCACAATGACCCAGCTTGTAATCACCGGCAGGTAAAAAAAGGTACGGAAGGCCACCTGCGCCCGGCGCAGGTTATTGACCATCACTGCAAAGAGCAGCCCGAAAAACAGGATGAAGGGCGTGGTGACAAGGGCATACAGCACATTGTTGCGCACAGCCAGAAAAAGCCGGCCCTGGGATTCTGAAAACAAGGCCGTATAATTATCAAGCCCCACAAAGGTCATGGTACGCTTCACAATCTGATAGTCGGAAAAGCTGATCCGGATATTGAAAAGCATGGGATAAACCACAAATATGCAAACCAGTATCAGGCCCGGCAGCACAAAGGGCGCCGCCGGAAGCAGGTTCCGCAGCCTGGTCTGCCGCAGCCGCTTTTTCTGTCTTTTCAATATGCGCGCCGTCCATGCCGTTTGCTCCATATTCTTTCCTCCGCCTCCCATACTTTTCCGAAAATACCCCTGGGGCTGTTGTGTTAATCATATCATGCAATATTTATGTAAGAAGACATCATCCAAAGGTTTTCAAAGCTGTCTTCTTATATAAGTCAATATATGATATGCTTTTCACAGTACAGCCCCAAAAGGGATTCCCAAGGGGCAATGCCCCTTGGGCAGGGTTCCAGGGGCGGCGCCCCTGGCCATCCCTATTTCACCAGCTCCTGATCAATCAGAGCGGCGGTATCGGTGAGGGTGGTTTGAATGTCGGCTCCCTCCATGAAGATCATGTTCATGGCGTCGGACCAGAGCTGCTCCACGGTGGAAGCCTGGGGGGTAGGAATGCGGCTCTTGGCGGACTGCAATTGCTCCATGTACACGCTCCACTTGGCATCCTTTTGCACCTGGTCAGATTCCACGCAGGATTTCAGGGTGGGGATGACGCCCACTTCCAGCAGCTTCAGCTGCACTTCCTCGGTGAGCATAAACTTGGCAAATTCCCAAGCGGCCTCCTGTTTTTCGCTGCCGGTGAACAATACGATATTCTCACCGCCCACAACGGATGCGCTGCGGCCTTCATAGGTGGGGATCAGCGCGGGCACAATGTTGTTCTCCGCATTAAAGGGGTACCAGGGCCCTTCAAAGAACATGGCATATTCGGTGTTGATGCCGTCCCAGGCGTCAGGGGTCCCGTCGACATCCCGGATGGTGAACACGCCCTTTTGGTGCAGGTCCATCAGGGTTTGTACGGCCTTCACGCTGGCTTCGCTGTCCAGGTAGCCGGTGGCTTTGGTGAAACCATCGTCCGTCAAAACACCGCCAAAGAGCCAGAAGTAGGTGTACAGATCCCAGTCACCCAAGCCGGATACGTTCAGGGTGTAACTGCCGGGCTTCTTTTCAAGGCTCGCGGCAATGAACTCCTCCATGGTTTTCGGCGGCTCTGTAAAGCCCAGCTCAGCCATGACATTCATGTTCATCACGGCAGCCTTGCAGTTGGTGTTCAGGGGCAGGCCGTAATAGCTGCCATTGTACAGGCTGGTGGACAGGGGCCCTTCCAGCACGGCGTCCTTCAGTTCTGCAAAGCCTTCCATCCCCTCCAGGGGCAGAATGCCGCCCAGCTTGGCATAGGCACTGGTCTTTACGATGTCCACACGGGCCACATCGGGCACCATGCCGGTGCCAAAGGCGGTAACCAGCATTTGGTTGAACTGGCCTCCATCCTGGCGGACGGCTTCCACTTCAATTTCCGGGTGCTTTTCATAGAACATGGGCAGAATCTCCTGCTCCAGTACAGGGGTTTCCGCATCGCCGTAAGTGTGCCAGAATACGATCTTTGTCTTATCCTCGGCAAGGGCAGCAAACGCGGTGCAAACCATCATAAGTACAAGCAGCAGGGCAATTCCTTTTTTGGTATTCATAGGGCATGCTCCTTTCTATTTGTTTATGCGCCTGTCAGCGCATAAAAATCATATTCCACACGATCAGGGACGGCACCGTAAAGGCGATGAACCGGCCCCCCTCATCCTCACCTATTTCAAAGGGTACGGTGACAGGCGTCAAGTCCTCCCCATCAGGAGAAGCCATAAAGACCTGCTGTACCGATTTTTCTGTATAGTACTTTACAGGAATGAACTCTACCGGCTGGGGAGCCGCCTTCTCTTGCTTTTCATCCCGCCACAGGTTGTCGGTGCCGGTAAGATTTATCATGTGCAGCACTTCGTGCGTATCGTCCGCTAAAGCAAATGTCCATACAGCGTTATTCGCCCCGGTGGTGGTATGGCGGCCCTTCCCCAGCACCACGCTGCGGCTTAATGGCTTTTGACCGTCCCTCAGCAGGTTTTCGTAGGCCACAATAAAGTCATACATCCGGCGAACCTTGATTTGCAGCCCAGCATCCATTCCCTTTTTTTCGTCTCCGGGGAAATACTCGTTGGAGAGCATGTTGTCTCCATTCCCAAGCTCGATGCGGGCTCCGCCGGAGGCATATACCACCGCATCCAGCAAAAGCACCGCGGCAGGGTTGAATGTCTCCCCCGGCGCCTTGTAATTCACATAAGCGGCTACCACAAGGGATTTTCCACCGCTTTCCTCGCAGGATGCGTAAATCTCCCGCTGCAAAGCATTGTAGGTGGTGTATTGCTGGCCCCAGCGGCTTTTATCCCAGGGCCAGAATTCGGCATAAAGCACATCCACCTGGCTCTTGTTCACCTTTTCAATACCCTGGGCGCCTACCGGGTTAAACGCCAGCATTTTTTCTCCCAAGGCCTGTTTTGCCTTGTTGAGAAAAACGGTATAGCCATCTTTTACGTAATGAACAGGCTCTCCGTCTTCATCCAGGCCCAGCGCTTCTCCAAATGGGGTTTGCATCCTGCCGTTTTCACCAATGGTATCCCCATGCCAGCCATCAAAGCCCATGGCGTCCAACGCTTCATTTTCCACGCGGAAGATATACTTTTGCCAATCCTCATTCAGCAGGTTAAAAAACTGCAGGATACCGGTATTTCCGCGATTGCTGCTCATGGAAATGGCAAAATCCTCGCCCCCGGCTTTTACAAGCCGCCAGTCAGGGTTCACCCCCGACCCATCCCGAAGGTAAGTCCGATTGGCGCCGTAGATCATGTTATAGGCCATATTGGCCATACTTTTCTCACGGGCAGCGGCGATATACCGGCGGATCACCGTTCCTTCAATCCAGCGTCCGGACCAGTCCTGCCAGCGGTCCGCCCCCTTCAAATAGGGCAGGTGATGGCGGTACTGCCAGTCGTAATATTGCAAACCGTTCAAGTGGTATTTTGACAAGGCTTCAATCTTCGCCTCGACATCGACGTTTTTCGTAAAATCCCACACATAGCCGTAGCGGGGAAATTTCGCCCAGGTGGAGGACACATCCACTGCCACCTGGCGCATGTCCAGCACCGCTCCTGTTTCATCCAATACCTGCACTTCCAAAAGATACCCTTGGAAATCATCTTCCGGCGGCTGCCAGGCAAAGGTGATTTCCGTTATTCCCTTCTCCTCTAGGCAGGGAACCGTAACCTCCTGCGGAAGCTTATCCGCAAGATGATAGGCTGTTCCCACAACCGTTCCCGCAAAGGGCGCTTCGCTTTCCAGCGTAAGCGTTACTTGTACTGTTTCTTTGGGAAGGTACATGGCCTTATCCGTTATCAGCTCTGTGATTTTCACGCCTGTTCCCTCCGATACGGCAGTCCCCGCAAAACATCCCAA
>JAEVYX010000124.1 GCA_023392515.1 Bacillota bacterium
ATCCCCGACCTGGACACCGCATAAGCCGAATTCTCATAAACTCCCCGGGTTTTTTTGACCGCCCGGATCGTCAGCCAAACGCTGGAGATGGCAATCACAACACTCAATGCATACAGCACATTGACAATGGGATAATCCTTATACACTGGAACAACGTATGCATTTGGGCTATAGATGATCCAAAACGCCATCAGATAGGTATATCCTCTCCATATGATGCTGTGGCAATACCGCCTGCGGCCCAGCCGGTACCACAATATCAAAGAAAACAAACCTGGAATGAGATTCAATAAATAGAACAGCAAGCCGCATGCACCGATAAAGGTTGTAAAATTCTGAATCGTTACCATGGGCAAAAGCGTTTTGCCCAGCCATCCATCCAGCGCAGTCATGGCGACCGTATAAAAAAGGCCAAAGACAAAGCTTGCGGGCAGCATAATGAGAAGGCATACCGCCCAATGCAGCCCCAGGCTGGGCTTGCCCACTCCCGCCCGGGCTATTTCATGATTTTCCACCGTTTCTTCCTCCGTCCATCTATACAAGATGGCTATTCCGGATTTCCTTTTTCCATAAGCGCCTGGGCCCCGTCCATTTGCGCCATGTGAAGCCCGGTTGTTTTTGCCGTGGCCGCAATCTGGTCCATCACCAGAAAAAGAATCTTCTCCATTTCGCCGGTTTCCGTGTACCTTGCAGGCGCCACAAAGTCCACCCGGCCCTGCAAAAGCATCCTGTTCACCATGTCCTTTTCGTTTCCCTGATACACCGCGATGGAATGCCCGTGGTTTTCCTTCACAAGCCGCATGCAGGGCACATCGGTCAAGCCATCCCCAATGTACACCATGTTCCGAAAAGGAATTCTCCGCTTGTTTTCGGGCGTAAATTCGTTCAGCTCCCTATGCTGCGTCACATCCAGCACGCCCTTGTTGATGCGGAAAAGGAACTGGGTTTTGCTGGTATAGTTCACCGCCATGGCAGGCCAGATGGGCTCGCCGCTTTCATCATAGCAATACTCCGCGGCATAAATCCGTTTGAACTCCCCGGCGATTTTCGTGCCTTCAATGATTTCCTTCAGTCCTGATGAAATGATATAATGCTCCACCGCAAGGCCCTTTTTTGCCGCGTAGCCGTTGATCCGGGAAAACCAGGTGTCAACGCCCTCAAACAATTCCACGCAAGAGCCGAGCTTACGAAACACCTCCCGGCTTAAGGGGAAGGCTTTCTTTTGCGCCTCCTGAATCATCACCAACATATAGGCCAGAATCTGGTCCATTTGATTGCCATTCATGGTTTGAAGGCATTTTTCCCAAAACGCCTCCGGTGTCATTTGAATCCCGGGGATGAAGGCATAATCCTGCATATCCCTGGGTGACAAGGTCTTATCAAAATCATACAGGATAGCAACAATAGGCTGCATGTCCAACCGAAATCCCCCCTTTCGTATGAAGATGACGAGAAGCGGGGTTTATACCGCCGTCTCATCCTGAGAGGCTTCCCACTCTACCGGATTGCCGGAAAAAGATAATCCCTTCTCTTTTTGAAGTAGATATAATTGGGCAGCCACCAGACCAGGCTTAGAATGATAAGGGAAATAACAAAGAAAAGGCCGTCAAAGAGGCCCGACCCTCCGCCAATGGAAAGCACGACGGTCTCCACTCCCAGCAAAATCATGTTCCGGTTATACCCTTCCATGTCCAGCTTTTTCAATAGCTTGTACACCGATACTTGCAGGATATAAAGCCCGGCGCTTAGCACGTAGATAAGAAAGAAGGGGCTGAACAGCGTGCCGATGTTGGCCATAAGGCCGATTGCGCCCAGCACAAAGCCTATAGGAAACCGGATATTCACGTAAAAACGGAACCATTTCATGCCCATTGGCGCGTTTACCATCTTCTCCAAAAAGTAATTCGGATTGTCCTCCATACGCTCTCCCCTGCTCCATACAAAATCCCTTTGGTGATTGAATGTGACATGATGACCTGCATTGGTATTTCCGCGCAAACGGTGCGCTGGAAAAAACATCCTATATGAAAATCATATCAGATTTTCCATAGGATGTAAACGCGGAATTTGTTGAAATTTTGTGTGCAATGTGAAGTGGACGGCTGTATGGAAGTGCTCACTCAGCCGGGCTGATCCCCCGGAATGTGAAAACCACCCTGGTCCCCTTTTCTCCGTCGCTAAACAGGGAAAGCTCTCCCCCATGGCGCAGGGCTATCTGCTTTGCAATGGAAAGCCCCAGCCCCGACCCCGGGCCGTTCTTTTCTTTTCCGCCCCGAAAAAACCTGTCGAACACATAGGGCAGCTCCGCCGCCGGAATCCCCGGCCCTTCATCTGCAACGGTCACATCAGCCCCGGTCAAGGTTACCGTAACCCGGCTCCCCGGTGGCGAGTATTTTACGGCGTTGTCAAGCAAAATCAAAAACATCTGCCGCAGCCTGCCATAATCGCCTGCCACGGCCACCGGCTCCTCCGTTTTCTGAAGGCTGATCTCCATCTGCTTTTCCCTGGCCAACTGCCTTGCGCTGTGCACCGCGTCGTCCAATACCTCCCCAAGGCTTAATGTGGACACCTCCATGGGAAAGTCCATGTTCTGCAGTTTATTCAAATCCATCAAATCATCCACCAGGCGGCTTAGGGATACCGCCTCCCGCAGCATGCTCCTGTGGTATTCCTCCACCTGTTCCTTTCCGGTTACCACCCCGTCAGACAGCGCTTCCAGCGAGCCCCGCAGCACGGTGACCGGTGTGCGCAGCTCGTGGGATATACTGGCGACAAAATCCTGCCGCATCTTTTCCAGCTTTTCCCCTTCCCGCTTGGCATCAAGCAGCCTGTCGCTCAGCACATCCATGGTTTGGGCCAGTTCTCCGATTTCATCCCCCTGGCGGATGCCCGTTTTTTCTCCATAGCCCCCTTGGGAAAGGTGCAGCGCGGTTTCCTTCATCCGCCTGAGGGGCCCCACAAACTTGAGGGACAGCATAAAGGCGGGAATCACCGCCAGCAATAGCGCCGCGCCCAGGCTGATAAGCAAAATCCGCTCGCCCTGGGCTACAGCTTCCTGCTGGCCCGACAACGCGTCGTGTAAAAGCAGCGCGCCCACCACCCTGTCACCTGCCCGGATGGGCGCGCCCACGGTAAGGGCGGGGGCGTCCAGCAAGCTGCTGAACCCTTCGCTGAAGGTGACCTGCCCCTGGAAAACCGCCGCCACCACATCTTCCGCGTCCGAGGGCAAATCCCGGTAGGTGGGCTGGGCGCCCATCATCCGCCCGGATGTCAAAAGCTCCAGGTTTTCATCCACAATCCATACATCCGCCATGGCAATCTCGTTAAGGAAGCGAATATAGGCGCCATAGCCGCCCATCATGCCGCCCATCGCGCCGCCGGATGTGCCGCCGTTGCCTGCGTAGGAGGACAGCGTATCGGTCATGGCGATAGCTCGCTTCCCCAATTCCTGCTTGTTGATTTCCGTGGTGTAGCCCGTAAACAGCATTTGAAAGGCAATGCCAATAAACGCCGAAAAGAGCAGCAGCGCGGCGGCAAAATAGGCCAGGAGCCTCCTTGCCAGCTTACTTTTCATCCACCTTCACCTCGCATTTATAGCCCACGCCCCAAATGGTCTTAATCTCCCAGCCGCTGGGATGAAAGGGTTCCAGCTTTGCCCGAAGGCGCTTGATATGGGAATCCACCGTGCGGCTGTCGCCGAAATAGTCGTAGCCCCACAGGCTTTCCAGCAGGTTGTCCCGGGAGAACACCTTGTTGGTATGGCTGGCCAGCGTCCACAAAATTTCCAGTTCCTTCTTGGTGAGGGGCACCTCATCCCCACCGATCAGGGCCGTGTAGTCCGTCAAGTTCAGGGAAAGGTTGCCCAGCGTCAGCGTTTGCTTTTGCCCGGTATCGCCCCTTGAAAGGCGCCGCAGCAGCGCCCGCACCCTGGCCATGACCTCTGCCGGGGAAAAGGGCTTTACGATATAATCATCCGCTCCGATATCCAGGCCCATGATCCTTTCAAAATCCTCGCCCCGAGCGGTAATCATGATGATGGGCACGCTGGATGTTTTGCGAATCTCCCGGCAAACGGCAAAGCCGTCCACCTTTGGCATCATCACATCCAGCAGCACCACATCCGGCGAAAGCTTGGCAAAAAGCTCCAGCGCCTCCTGCCCGTCCCCGGCAGTATGGGGCGTATGCCCTTCCTTTTTCAGGTACTCCTCCAATATGGAGGCGATCTGCCTGTTATCATCAGCAATAAGAACTTTTGCCATAGGCCCCTCCCGGTATGTCTTTATACCTATGATACCAATACTTTATGGCAAAAGTATGTCGGATGGTGCAGTTTTTGTGCCGGGACACGCTTTGAACCCGCAAAATGCCACATTTTTTCATTGTAAAAAACAAACTTTTGCCACATTGTTCCGTTATTCTTTCCTTACAGCAAAGCAAAGCTGGCAAACACACAACAACAAAGAAAGAGGTGTTCCTTATGAAAACCCGCAAAACCACATCCATCCTGACGGTACTGGCGCTGATCCTAGCTCTGATGCTGCCCGTGCTTTCCCTGGCGGAAACCAGCACCCCCGCCGCCCCCTACACCCTGGAGCAGATGCTAACCGCCGCGATTCAGGATGAATACAAGGCCCAGGCCCAATACCAGGCCGCCATCACCGCGCTTCAGGCGGAAAACCGCTTCTCCAACATTCTCAAAGCAGAAGGTACCCACATCGCTCTTTTGACGGCACTGTTTGAAACCCACGGCATCGCTCTTCCCGAAAACACCGCTGCCGGGCTTGTCACCACCCCCGCCACGCTGGAAGAAGCTTACGCCCTCAGCGCCAAGGCGGAGTCGGAAAACACCGCCATGTACGATTCCTTCCTTGCCCAAACCGACCTGCCGGAGGATGTCCGCGCCGCCTTCACGGCCCTAAAAAACGCTTCCCAGAACCATTATGAAGCCTTCACAAAGGATATCGGCGCCGGCAGAAATGGAACTGGCACCCAATATGGCCGCGGCAACCGCAGACCCGCCGCAACGGACGATATGCCCTGCCTGGAAGACGGCGCACAGCGCGGCCCCAGGAACAACCGTTCCTGCCGCATGGGTGGACAAATGGGCGGCCGGATGGGCACTCAGATGGGCGGCCGCATGAACCGGCAGAATGCCTGCGATGGCGTTTGCGATGTGCTGATTCCGGAGTAAGCAATATCATTATCCTTACTAGAAGCTTACTCTAATTTAATAGGGCGCGGGGAAGTATCCCGCGCCTTTTTCAATATGCATGCAGCTAAAGACTCTCACCAATGCAGGGCAGCTTCGTGGTTTTTCGAGGCTGATGATGAAAGAATCCATATCAAAATGAAAAAGTCAGGAGAAAAAGCTTGACAAGTTCCCCAATGGGAATATAATGGAACAAGAAATTGTAACCGTTACCAATTCGCAGGAGAGATATTTATGCGCCCTACGATCAAGGATGTGGCCAAACACGCGGGAGTATCTGTGGCAACCGTCTCCAGGTATTTGAACAACAGTCCGCTCATTGCTCCCGACTCGGTAGAGAAAGTAAAGAACAGCATCAAAGAGCTGCAATATGAGCCCAGCTTTTTAGCCCGGAATATGGTCAGTCAAACTTCCTCCACCGTGGCGTTGGTGGTGGATGACAGCGATTCTGAAACCTTTGGAAACGACAATTTTTTAAAGATACAATACGGCGTGGAACATGCATTGGGCAAGCAGGGGTATTATTTGATGATCCTGAATCTTGGCAATGCCGCCAGGGAAAAAACCATGCAAAAGCTGATCCTGGAAAAGCGGGTAGACGGCATCATATTTCCGGCCCAGCTGATGAAAAAAAGTACCCTGCAATTTTTAATGGAGCGCTCCTTCCCCTATATCATTTTCGGCAGATATAACCGGGCGGCCAGCAATTGGCTGGATTTGGACAATGTGATGGGCGGGCGGCTGGCAGCGCAAAAGCTTCTGAGCAAAGGCGCCCGGAAGCTTTGCTTTGTTGGAAATAATTATCAAAAAGTGTTTGTAAAAGAGCGGTTGGAAGGCTTCAGGCAGGCTTTGGTAGCGGCAGGCATCCCGGAAAGGGATGCTCCCATCCTAGAGATGCCAAGCAGTGTAATAAGCGGCGAGAAATTGATATCCCAAACGCGGGGGCAGGCAGATGGCTACGTCATCTCTGACGATATCACAGCCTTCGGCGCACTCCGGGCCCTGAAGGACCAAGGCATCCGCGTGCCAGATCTGATACAGGTTATCACCTTTGATGATCGAATCACCTCACAATTGTCTCAGCCTTGTTTGTCGGTGGTTGATATTGACGTATTCCAGTTGGGCATTCAGGCAGCAGTCATGCTGATGGCGCAAATGCAAACAACAACAGCCGTTACCCAGCAATGCCTGATGCCGGTACGGTTAATTGAACGTGGGTCGACCAGATGATTTTTTCTTCTGTCAAAATTGTAACCGTTACCAGTCGGAGGGAGGGATATTCGAAATAGCCATACTATCACACCTTTTTGAACACGTAGGACTTGCACGACCGACTAACGAATTTTTATGGAGGGAAACAAACATGAAAAAACTGGTTGCTGTGCTGCTTGCCATGCTAATGGCTGCATCCATGTCACTGCCCGCACTGGCAGCGGAAACATCAGAAATCACTTTCTGGCATACCTACAGCGAGGGCGAAGAGAAAGTCTTTTTGGACGAGGTGCTGCCTGCATTCGAAGCGGAACACCCCGAGATCAAGGTTAACGTCATCCGGATGCCTTATGAAGGGCTCAACGAGCAGATTATCACGGCGGTTGCGGGTGATGTAGCCCCTGATCTGATCCGTATGGATATCACCTGGGTAGCCCAAATGGCCAAGATGGGAGCCCTCGAACCGTTGGATGGCATGGATGGCTTTGAGGCCATCGCAGCGGATGCCCTTTCCGCACCCTTGGCTACCAACCTGTATAATGGAGGCCATTATGGCCTGCCCCTGAACACCAACACGACCACCGGCGTATTCAACCTGGAACGGCTGAAAGAATTGGGCTTTGACGCCCCGCCCAAGACCCTTGATGAACTTCTGGCAGCCGCGGACAAAGCGGCTCCTGACCAGGAAAAGTGGCTGTTTGCGGTGCAGGGTTCTTTCAACTGGGCCATGCTGCCCTTTATTTGGACGCTGGGCGGCGACGTTACCGACGAATCCTTCACCAAAGCAACAGGATACTTGAACAGCGAAGCTACTGTCAAAGCGCTTGAAACAATCAAGGGCTGGTATGACAAACAGATCATCGGCCCCTGCGTGGTGGGACAGCAGCCGGATACCTGGGGCGGCATTACAGCCGGCAACTATGCAATGGTTGTAGAAGGGCCCTGGTTCTTTAGCGGCGATGCTGCCAAGGACAACAATCCTGTCTCCCCCATCCCCGCTGTGGAAGGGCGCAGCATTTCCATTGTCGGCGGTGAAGATCTGGTCATGACGAAGGGCAGCAAAAATCAGGCCGCTGCTTGGACCTTTATGCAGTTCATGATGACGGATAAAGCCCAATTGCCTATGACCAAGGCCGGCATGATCCCCACAATGAGCTCCATCCTTTCCAAAATGGATACGGCTGCCACGCCTTATCTGGCCGCTTATATTGAGCAGCTGAAGACCGCCAAACCCCGTACGCCTTCCGCCCAGTGGCCCGCCATCGAGGAAGTGCTGAACACCGCCTTTGAAAGCGTGCTGCAAGGGAGCGTAAGCGCCCAGGAATCAATGGATGCCGCTGCTGCCCAAGTGGATCAATTGCTGGCGGAATAGTTTCATTCATCTCACGGGGGCGGCATTGCAGCCGCCCCCGAGCCGGGAGGTAACGCTTACATGGCAAGCAAAAAAAAGAGGCAGGGGCTGCGCCAATGGTTGCAGGTGCTGCCCTTTATTGGTCCCAGTATGGTTTTGCTAGCGCTTTTTGTATTTTATCCCCTGGTGCGAAATATCTTGATGAGCTTCTCCCAGTATGACATTATCCAAAACCGGGAGATCGCATATGTGGGTATCTCAAATTATACAGCAATGTTCAGGGATGGCAAGTATCTTCTGGCGTTTCGCAACACCATCCTGTATACGCTTATCACCGTGCCGGGCCAGATGTTTTTTGGATTGATCCTGGCTTGCCTCATCAATGCGCCCATTCGGGGGAAAACGGTGTTCAAAGTGGTCTCCTATCTGCCGGTATTAACCTCCTGGGTGATTGTCTCCCTTATATTCAAGTACCTGTTCATGTCCGGCAAAAGCGGGTTGGTAAACTTTTTTCTCCTGCAGACCGGGCTTGCATCCAAGCCCATCGCCTGGCTGCAAAACCAGTGGACGGCTAATGTGGTATTATGGCTCTTTGGCATCTGGAAAGGCGTTGGCTGGGTAATGGTCGTCTATCTGGGCGCTTTGCAGGCTGTGCCGGGCGACATCTATGAAGCCGCACAGTTAGACGGTTCAGGGCGGCTCCGCACATTTTTTCACATGACCATACCCATGGTGAAAAACACAACGCTCTATTTAATGACGGTACTCATGATTGGTGGCTTTGGCGCCTACATTCACGTCATGATGATTACCGAAGGCGCCCCCCTTGGCACCACAAACCAGATTATGAACCTGATGTATGACACGGCCTTTTCCAAATACAACTTTGGCTACGCAGCGGCACAAGCAGTAACCATGGGCCTAATTATCTTTTTACTGACGTTGATCCAGCGGCGTCTCACAACAGAAATTGTAAATTAGGGGGAACACTGCCGTGATAAAACAGCATGCTTTGAAGCACCAGGGCGCAATGCTGCCTATATACCTGCTATTGCTCCTCTTTTGCGCTTTGGCATTGGTTCCCTTCTTATATATGGTGGCTACAGCCATGCTGCCTGAAGCATATTCCCTGCCCTATCCCCCAATACTTCTTCCCCACAGCCTATACATGGATAACTTTCTCAAAGCCTGGCAGGCAAATCACTTTGACAGCTATTTTGTAAACAGCCTCTTCGTATCGGCCATGTCGACAGTGGCTATTATCTTCTTTTCCTGCGCTGCCGCCTATGGCTTTGCAAGGATGGATTTCCCCGGGAAAAACATATTGTTCCTTTTGCTTTTGTTCAGCATGATGGTGCCTACTTTAACCAACCTTGTATCCCAGTTTCTGCTGATCAAAAGCCTTCGCCTGGTGGATTCCTATCTGGGCCTGATCCTGACATACATCGGCACCGGCGTTGCCGCCAACACTTTCTTTTTGCGAAGCAGCTTTTTAACGCTTCCCAAAGCGTTGGAGGAGTCGGTGGTTATTGATGGCGGCGGCAACTGGACCATCTTTTTCCGGATTGTGCTGCCGCTATCTAAACCAGCTATCGGTACATTTTCAATACTCGCCTTCTCCAACGTCTGGGACGAGTTTTTGCTGGCGCTGACATTTTTGAAAACACCTGCAAAACGTACACTCCCCATTGCTTTAAAATTATTTCAAGGCCAAAACGTGAATAACTGGAGCCTTATCTTTGCAGCGTCCCTGATCGCGCTCATGCCCATACTGCTTGTATATATCGTACTGCAAAAACAGTTGATCCGTGGCGGGGCCATGGATGGCATGGTGAAGGAGTAATGAGATGATTAACCAAGAGCTCGTTTTTCACCATGCGCAATATCCATGGCTTTTTATTGAGGAAGCGTCCTCCTGCCGCATACTGCTGGCCTTGCCGGTGGGGCAGGATCTCAGGGTTTTTGTAAGGTATGGCGACCCGTTTGACTTTCTTCCCGGCACAGACAAGCAGCCAAATCTGAAAGAAGCTGAAATGGCGCTGGAAAGATCCGAAGGGAAGCAGGATTTTTACGTCTGCACCATAAAGCTGTTCACCCATAAACTGCGCTATCATTTTCGGTTGGAGACGGCTGAGGGCACTTGCTGGTATGGGGAAAGCGGCCTGCTGGACAGGGAGAATGAAACACTGCTCCGCCCCTTTTTCGTTCCCTATGTGTTTCAAAAGGAACAATATCGCCCGCCGCATTGGACAGGAGAAACGGTATGGTATCAAATCTTTCCCGACAGGTTCGCCGACAGCAGGCAAAGGAATGATCCATCCGCCTTTATACCAGATCGAACCAACTTCTTTGGCGGCGATCTCCGTGGGATTATGAGCAAGATTCCGTACCTCAAGGAGATGGGGGTGACAGGCGTCTATTTAACCCCCGTATTTCAAAGCACCTCCAACCATCGCTATGATACGCAGGATTACCTGAAAGTGGACCCCGCCCTAGGAACAGAGGAGGACCTTGCTGCTCTTTGTGATGCATTACATGCATCTGGCATTAAATGCATGCTAGACGGTGTGTACAATCACGCAGGCTGGGCATGCCCTCAATGGCAGGATGTGCTGGCCCACGCAGAGCGCTCGGAATATAAGGACTGGTTTTACATTTACGATATGGGGCGGACGCAAGCCCTTTCCCTTGCAGACCTCACAAGCGAGGTGATGAAACGTGATCCACCTTACGAAGCCTTTGCCTTTGCCGCCAACATGCCCAAGTGGAACACGGAGAACCCGGCTGTTCAGGAATACTTGATCGGCTCGGCGGAATTTTGGACAAAACGGCTGAACCTTGACGGTTGGCGCCTGGATGTGCCAGATGAGGTGAGCGCAAGCTTTCTGCGTGCATTCCGCCGCAGGATAAAGGCAATTCGTCCGGAGATCTACATCACCGGAGAGATATGGGGCAGCCCGGACCGATGGCTTCAAGGGGATATGTTTGATGGTGCCATGAACTATCC
>JAEVYX010000138.1 GCA_023392515.1 Bacillota bacterium
TGGTCTGGGTGAGAGGATTTGAACCTCCGGCCTCTTGAACCCCATTCAAGCACGCTACCAAACTGCGCCACACCCAGAAATATTCTTGCTGCAAACTCTTTGGAAAATTCTTGCGAACAAGCGATATTATACCGAATATCGCCACGGTTGTCAAGAACTTTTTAAGGTTAAATTTAAAGAAAATTGTAATCCTTTTGTTTCTTTCGTTCCAAATGCAGGAGGCCGAACGATTGTAACTTTTTTGAGATAGGTTATTTGCTTGAGGCAACTGCTAGCCAGGCATTCATTTGATCCTTATCAATAATTGCAATGATCCATTGGCAACAAGGATACTGTCATTTGGACTATGTCCCTTGTAAACACATGGCAGTATGCCGGATATATCATGATGATTTATGTGGCGGCTATACAAGGAATTCCGGCCAACTTAATGGAAGCTGCCAGCGTAGACGGCGCAAATTATTTCACCAGATTGCACAAAATTCTTATCCCCATGATGGCATCTTCCTTTACGATTACTATTTTCCTCACCTTGACCAATTCATTCAAGCAATTTGATTTGAACATTACATTAACCAACGGCGGTCCGGCTGCCGTATTCATGGCGAAAGCCTCCCGGGCAAGTCAGCTGCTGGCTTTGAATATCTACAATACGGCAATTACCCAAAACCGCTGGGGTGAGGGTCAAGCAAAAGCTGTGGTCTTCTTCCTGATGCTGGTTGTTGTATCCCTGGTACAAGTGTGGTTTAACAAGCGTAGGGAGGTGGAGCTATAATGGCACAACATGTTCTTACCTCCTCTGGCAAGCGGAAAGGTCAGGCTGCCGGCGTAGCAACAAAACTGATAGTAGCTGCCTCAAGCTTCTTGCTGTTTCTTCTCTTTATGCTGCCGTTTATCATTGTTATCTTCAATGTGGCTAAAACAACTGCGGAAATATCCCTCAATCCAGTTTCGTTTCCTACAAATTGGGCGCAAATGAGCACCAACATCTATAATGTGGTGAACAACCCCAACTTTTCTTACCTGAGCGCGTTTTTAGATTCCCTGGCTGTCACCATAGCCTCCCTGGCTGTTATCGTTCTTTTTTCTTCCATGGCTGCCTGGATTCTTGTACGCAACAAGACCTGGTGGTCCACCCTTATTTTTATGATATTGGTGGCCGCCATGGTTGTGCCCTTTCAAGTGGTGATGCTTCCCTTGGTGCAGTGGCTCCGCATTATGGGAGACTTCCTGCACATCAAGCTGAACGGTACCTACTTTGGCATCGTTTTATGCTATTTGGGATTTGGCGTGTCACTTTCTGTATTCATTTTTCACGGTTTTATCAAGAGCATCCCGCTTGAACTGGAAGAGGCTGCCGATATGGATGGCTGTTCCCGGCGAGCCACCTTTTTCCGTATTGTGCTGCCGCTTCTGCAACCAACGGCAGTAACAGTACTGATTCTAAACGGCATTTGGATTTGGAACGACTTTCTGCTGCCCCTGCTTGTTTTAGGCGCCAGCGGAGAAGTACAGACGCTGCCACTAGCTGTTTCCTCCTTTGCGGGGGCCTTTATCAAGCAATGGGACCTGATATTAACCTCCGCAATGTTGGCTATGCTGCCTATCATCATCCTGTTTTTGTTTGCCCAGCGATATATCATAAAGGGCATGATGGAAGGTTCAATTAAGTAGAACGCTTCACTTTCAGTAAATATGGCAATTTGCTTGAAGGAGCATTTTTTATGCGATTTACAAATGGATATTGGCTAACAAAGCCGGAATACAAAATGAGTTATGCAGTGGAAAGCTATCGGGTGACTTTTGCAGAAAACTGCCTGAAGATAATTGCTCCCGCTCGGCATGTGGCTGACCGTGGGGGAATTTTAAATGAGGCAGCACTGGAGGTTGTTTTCTCGGCACCCATGGCCGGAGTGATCAAAGTGCAGGTGACCCATTTTAAGGGAGAAAGGCAAAAGAAGCCGGACTTTCCATTGCAGGAGGAACCAGTATTGCCTGTGATTGAAGACGATGCACAGAATACCACCTTTAGGAGCGGCTCTTTGTGTGCCAAAATTTCAAAAGCTCCCCATGGATGGCAGGCGGATTATCTGGGGGATGGCAGGCTTCTCACATCCAGCGGCTACCATGGCATGGCCCATGCTTACCATAGGGAGACGGGCAGAGCCTACATGTCCGATTCTCTTATGTTGGATGTAGGGGAATGGGTTTATGGCTTTGGAGAGCGATTTACACCTTATCTTAAAAACGGACAAACGGTCGATATGTGGAATGAGGATGGGGGCACCTCCAGCGAAATTGCCTATAAAAATGTGCCCTTCTACATGACCAGCCGTGGCTACGGCGTGTTTGTAGACAGCCCCTCTGATGTGTCTTTTGAAGTGGCCAGTGAAAAGGTGGAGCGGGTACAGTTTTCTGTAGAAGGGGAGACACTTTCCTATTATGTGATTTATGGCCCCACTCCCAAGGAGGTTTTGAGGCGGTATACCTGGCTGACGGGGCGCCCGGCACTGCCTCCGGCTTGGTCTTTTGGACTGTGGCTTACCACCAGCTTTACAACCAGCTATGATGAAAAGACCACGTCTTCCTTCATTCAAGGCATGGCTGATTGGGACATCCCCCTGCATGTGTTTCATTTTGACTGCTATTGGATGAAAGGCCTCAATTGGTGTGATTTTGAATGGGATTCGGATACATTTCCCGATCCCCAGGGCATACATACTTGTATAATCAAATGGTTTTTGAATTGTTGGAAAAAACCCGTGGAAAAGGAGAGGCCATCGTATTTGCCCGCAGCGCTACAGCCGGGGGACAAAAGTTCCCGGCTCACTGGGGTGGAGATAACAGTGCCAGTTACATATCCATGGCGGAAACGCTCCGTGGCGGGTTATCCCTGGCCCATTGCGGATTTGGATTCTGGAGCCATGATATCTCAGGATTTGAGCAGACTGCTCCTGCGGATGTGTATAAACGATGGGCTGCTTTCGGTTTATTATCTACCCATAGCCGTCTTCATGGTTCATCCAGCTACCGGGTGCCCTGGCTGTTTGACGAGGAAGCTTGTGACGTAGTACGGTTTTTTGTAAAGCTCAAATGCCGATTGATGCCTTATCTTTACGCTGCGGCAGTAGAGTCCCACGCAACCGGGGTTCCGATGCTGCGGCCAATGGTATTGGAATATCCGGAGGATTTGACTGCCCAAATGCTGGACCGGCAGTATATGCTGGGACAAGGCCTCTTGATAGCCCCCGTGCTTGCCAGTGAAGGACAGGTGGATTACTACCTCCCGGAGGGAAAATGGACCAACTTGTTAAGTGAAAAAGCGGCGATGGGGGGAAAATGGCAAAAGGAGACGCATGGCTTTTTAAGCCTGCCCATTATGGTGCGCGAAAACACAGTGCTGCCCCTGGGCAGCTGCGATACAAAGCCGGACTATGATTTTTTGGATGGGGTAACTCTTCATCTTTATCAAGTGCAGGATGGCGCCGGGATTGAAACCGTCATTCCTGACCTTCAGGGCAAGCCTGCAGCAACATTTGTCACAACGCGAAAAGGGAACCAATTCACTGTGGAAACAGATTCTAAAAAGCCCTACACTGTTGCGGTGCATGGCGTTGTAAACGTGGTGGGGGATTGTGCTCCCATTTCCCGGGAAAATACGGGTGTGACCTATTATGAGGGAAAACCCCGCCTCTTTTTCATGGCAGAAGATTGATCTTAAACAAACATTGACACAATTCAAGGCATAAAAGACGCGCTGCATAGGTTTCATCCTTGTGACAAAGGAGTGAATACAGCGCGTCTTCTTCTTTTGATTCAAATCAAATAGCAGTACCGGGCTATAATATGAAAGCTTGCAGCCTAGCTTTCCAGCCAGGTTATCGAGATGCAGGTAAGCCCTAAATGGATGGCCAGAACAGGACCGATCAGCCGCCTCAAAACAGGAATGCCTTTTGCCTGCAGCCGCTTTACAAGGGCGTCGGCCAAACCATCTACGCCGCAGTACTGCACGATCACCGGCGGCTGATAGTTTTTTATGGTTTGTTCCAGCACCCTCAATTGATCATGCTTGCCCCGGGCCAAGGCATGGGTTGTGACACCCCCATCAGTATTCTTTAATACAGGACGGATGTTGAGAACCGTTGAAACGGACATGCGTACAAATCCAAGCCTTCCACTGCGGCGCAAGGGCCCCATGTCCTCCACGGAAAAATACGTTTTTGCTTTTTCCCGCTCTTCCCGAAGCTTCAAAGCGGCCTGTACAAGGGTCATGCCGTCATCCAGAAACTGTCTCGCCTTTTTTAACAGCAAATACATGGCGCCGGCTGTGGTTTTGGAATCCACCACCTCGATATCAGTACCGCCAATTTCCTGGGCCGCCTTCATGGCATTTGCGTAGGTACCGCTAAAGCGGGAGGATATGGTAATGCACAATACCTGATTTCCTTGAGCAAGAATGTCTTCGAAGGTGCTCCAAAATGCACTGAGGGAAGCCTGAGCGGTTGCATACCTGCCAATATTTTTGGCAATAGAAGTAAGATATGCAGCATCCTCGTCAATGTAGCCTTCCGTGTACACGGTTCGGCCTTCCTGGGTATAGGTCATAGGCACCATGACAACCCCCAAGGCTGCGGCTTCCGCCTTGGTGAAATAGGCTGTGGAATCTGTTACAAGGACGATCATGGCCGCATACCTCCCATCTTGCGGAACCTTTCATACCGCTGATCCCTTATCTCTTGACCGCTTTTTTGGCAATACTCTTCCAGTGTGACAATAAGAGCGGCTTTGATGTCAGACAGCATTTGCTCTTTGCCTTGATCTTCCGGGATGATCTTTTCAATTACGCCAAAGGAGAGCATATCCTCGGCCGTGAGTTTCAGGCTTTCACTGGCTTCCTTTGTTCTTTTGGCATCCTTCCAGATGATACTGGCTGCACCTTCGGGAGATAGCACCGAATAGACCGCATTCTCCAGCATCCAGACCTGATTCGCCGCAGCCAAGGCTAACGCACCGCCGCTGCCGCCCTCACCAATAATAATCGATAGAACGGGAACGGTAAGCCCCATCATCTCCATCAAATTTTCCGCGATAGCCAGGCCTTGACCACGCTCCTCTGCCCCCAGGCCGCATGCGGCGCCGGCTGTATCCACCAGGCAGATTACAGGCCGATGAAACTTTTCGGCAAGGCGCATATGCCGAAGTGCTTTACGGTAGCCTTCCGGCTGTGCGGAACCAAAATTGCGGCGAACCTTTTCCGCAGTATCATGGCCCTTTTCCAGTCCAATCACTGTAACACAGCGATGATTCAAATATCCCAAGCCTGTTACAATGGCTCCATCATCAGAAAAGCGGCGGTCTCCATGCAATTCCACAAAACCGGAGATCATACTCTCGATAAAGTCCATAGCGGTCGGCCGTCCCTTCGCCCGGGCAGCCAAAACACGTTCATAGGCGGTCAAGCGCATCCCTCCTTGTGTGCATGGCAAGTAACTGAGAAAGAAGCTCTTTTTGTTCAATTCGCGGTGCGATCCTGTCTACAAACCCTTTTTGCAGTTGAAATTCAGCACGCTGAAAGCCTTCGGGGAGCTTTTGGCGAGTAGTTTGCTCAATCACACGAGGACCGGCAAAACCGATAAGCGCTTTGGGTTCCGCCAGGATAATATCTGCCTCCATGGCAAAGCTTGCGGCAACGCCTCCGGTGGTGGGGTCTGTTAGTATCACAATATAAACGTTGCCAAGATCGCTGTGCTTGCGTACCGCACCGCTGACCTTCGCCATTTGCATGAGTGACAAGACGCCCTCCTGAACCCTGGCGCCGCCGGAAACAGCATAGCCGATTACCGGCAAATGATGATCCGCCGCATATTCAAATAAGCGGGTAAGCTTTTCACCAACGATGGAACCCATAGAACCCATCATGAAGGAAGGCTCCATTGCAAAAAAAGCGCAAGGTTGATCGGATATTTTTCCAGCACCTGTCAGGATAGCTTCTTTTTCACCGCTTTGCTGCTTTGCTTGACGGAGCTTCTCATCGTAATCCGGAAAATTCAATAGATTTCTGGATTCAAGATCCACATCAAGCTCCGTAAAGCTTCCTTCGTCCAAAATGAAAGCAATACGCTGACGGGCACTTAATTTGAAATGATGGTTACATTTTGCGCATACAAACTGGGATGAAGAAAGCTCTTCTTTGAGAATTGACCGCTTGCAGACAGGGCAGCTTACTGCTGATTCTCCTTCAGGGGATGACTGGGAGGGCTTTCCCTGGTTCTCAAGTTCAATTCTGGGCTTTCGAAACAAGCTTTTTGCCAGCATGGGCTACCCTCTTTTCGCAAGAAAATCCGTAGTATAGCTGCCGTCAACGAAAGCTGCCTCCCCAATCAAGTCTGCCTGGAAAGGCCCCGTATGCTCAATGCCCTCAATCACTGTTTCACAAAGGGCAGCCTGCATTTTGCGGATGGCTTCCTGCCGCGTGGAGGCGTGTACGATCAGCTTGCCTACCATGGAATCGTAATACAGGGGGACGTCATAACCCTGGTAAAGCGCCGTATCAAACCGCACCCAAGGGCCGCCTGGAATATGCAATAGAGATACCTTTCCACCACTGGGTCGGAAATTGGAAAAAGGATCTTCGGCGTTGATACGGCATTCAATTGCATGACCGCTCAAGTGAATATCGTCTTGTGAAAAGGGAAGGGGGATGCCGGCTGCAATACGGATCTGCCATTTTACCAAGTCGATTCCCGTCACCATTTCCGTAACCGGGTGCTCCACTTGAAGCCGGGTATTCATTTCCATAAAATAGAAATTATTGTCGTGATCCAGCAAAAATTCCAGCGTGCCCGCTCCTTCATAGCCAACCGCTGCAGCGGCTTTCGCCGCCGCATCCATCAGCTGTGCCCTTAAGGTGGGGGAGATGCAGGCGCAAGGGCTTTCTTCCAAAAGTTTTTGATGTTTTCTTTGCATGGAGCAATCCCGCTCTCCAAGACACACCACATGCCCCTGTTGATCGCAAAGCACCTGAACTTCAATATGCTTTACGCCCTGCAAATACTTTTCCATATACACGCCGCCATCTGAAAAGCAGGCTTTTGCTTCGGCGGATGCAGTCAGGTAGGCAGTTTCCACTTCTTCCAGCTTGTCAACCCTGCGAATACCCCTGCCGCCTCCGCCGGAGCGGGCTTTGATAAGCAAAGGGAAACCGATTTCCACAGCGGCCTCTTTGGCTTTTTCGGGGCTGTCGATATTTTCTCGGCCGGGAATGGTGGGAACGCCGCTAAGCTTCATGGTACGCTTGGCCTCGTCCTTGTCACCCATTTTCCGGATCACCTGGCTACTGGGGCCAATAAACTTCAGTTTGTTTTTTTCGCATAAAGCTGCAAAAGAAGCATTTTCGGATAAAAACCCATAGCCTGGGTGAATGGCATTGGCACCGCTTGCCAAAGCAGCGGACAGAATCGCTGTTTGATTCAAATAGCTTTTTGAAGCTGATGCCTGACCGATGCAATAGCTTTCATCAGCCATGGAGACATGAAGTGCATCCCTGTCAGCTTCGGAAAAAACTGCTACCGTGCTGATGCCCATTTCCTTCAAAGCACGTATAATGCGAACTGCGATTTCGCCACGGTTGGCAATAAGTATCTTTGGAAACACACTGTTCCCTCCGTTCAGCCTGCCAGCATGAGCATAAACTCACCGCTGACGCAGGGCTTATCTGCTACAAAAGCTTCCCCTGCTATGATGTAAACGTTCATTTTTTCCCTAAGAATCCTGCAATGGATGGTAATGGTATCACCTGGGCGCACCATATGCCGAAAGCGAACCTTATCCATCCCTGCATAAAGCGGGGTTTTTCCAGCCAGTTGGTCTCGAATTAAAATCCCTGCCGTTTGGGCAACAATTTCGCATAGCACAACTCCCGGCACTATAGGGTTTTGGGGAAAATGTCCCTGCAAAAACCATTCATCGCCCCGGACAAAGTAGCGGCCTTGAGCCTGGCCGTTTTCATCCAAAGAAACCTCATCCAGCAATAGCATAGGTTCCCGATGAGGCAAAAAAGTCTTGATTTCATCCCGGTTCATGGCTACACCTCAATACAGCTTGAATAGCGTTTGGCCGTATTCCACGACGCTGCCATCCTGCACGCAAATATCCGCAATCTCCCCATCCCTGGGGGCGGTAATCTCGCTGTTTTGTTTCATGACTTCCACAAGACATAGAACATCGCCCTTTTTCACGCGGTCTCCCACCTGTACAAAGGGTTTTGCGCCAGGTTCAGACGCGGCATAGAAAACGCCAACCATGGGGGATTTGACTTCTGTAATCTGATTGAAATCAAGTCCCGCATCCTGGCTTTGAATCACGGGGGCAGAACTGATTTCGGCCTTTAAAGCAGACTTCTCCCGGACAACTGGATTCTCGCTGCACTGCGTAACGACATTTGAATTTATTGCAGCACCTTGCCTTACCAGTTGAATACGATCCTCGCCCTCCTGAACTTCCAAGGAGTGCAGATCGCTTTGGGTGAAGATTTTTACAATCTCCCGAATTTGTTTAACGTTCATGAGATCCCCCTCATTGCAAGCACACCATTATGCCCGCCAAATCCAAGCGAGATGGACAATCCTAGGGTAATATCTGCTTTACGCGGAACATGAGGAACATAGTCCAAATCGCAAGCCGGGTCTGGCTCGTCCAGATGCAGGGTGGGAGGCACCATACCTTCCTTCAATGCAAGAAGTGTAGCAATACATTCCGCACCGCCTGCGGCACCCAGCATATGGCCTGTGGCGCTTTTGGTTGAGCTGACCAATGCATGATATACGGCTTCTTCCCCTAGGGCCCTTTTGATAGCCAGGGTTTCCGCTTGGTCATTTAAAGGCGTTCCTGTTCCGTGGGCGTTGATATAAATTCTTTCACCGGGCGCAGCCTTTGCTTCCTTAAGGGCAAGTGTGATAGCACTGGCAGCTCCCTCCGCCTCGGGATGAGGCGCTGTGATATGGTAGGCATCGCAGGTATTGCCATACCCAACAAGTTCTCCGTACACAGGTGCGCAACGCTTCATCGCATGCTGGTATTCTTCCAACACGATAATTGCCGCTCCTTCGCCCAGCACAAACCCTTTCCGCCGTATATCAAAGGGCAGCGATGCACGCATTGGGTCGCTTTCTTCAGTAAGGGCTTTGCAGTTCGTAAACCCGGCAATCGCTAATGGCACCACGGCTGCTTCCGCCCCGCCTGCCAGAATAGCATCCGCATAACCATGCTTGATAGCCCGGTATGCTTCACCAATGGCATGGGTAGAGGTAGCGCAGGCAGTAACCACCGGCAAGGATGGCCCTTTGGCCTGATACTGTATGGCAATATTTCCTGAAGCAATATTGCCAATCATCATAGGAATAAACAAGGGCGATACGCGATCAGGCCCTCTGTTCAAGAGCTTTTCGGTTTCTTTGGTAAATGTCTGCATGCCGCCGATACCACTGCCCACATAAACCCCAAAGCGATGCGGGAATATGTGTGTGGCTAGCCCGCTGTCATCCATGGCTTGCTTGGCTGCCGCCATGGCATACTGCGTGAAAAGATCCATCCGGTGGGTAGCAGAGGTATCTATACCATATAAGGATGGATCAAACGCCTTGACTTCGGCGGCAATTTTCACTTTGTAGCCTTCGGTGGAAAAACGAGTAATGGGGCCGATGCCGCATTGCCCCGCCATGAGGCTTTCCCAAAAGGCAGAGATGGTGTTGCCGATGGGAGAAATGATACCCATTCCCGTAACCAATACGCGCTTCATGGTATAACTCCCTTACATATACAGTCCGCCGTCCACTTGGAGGACGGCTCCGGTGATATAAGCCGCCTGCTCGCTGCACAAGAAAGCAACTGCTGCAGCAATATCCTCCGGCATGCCCATACGTTTCATTGGAATGTTTTGGAGGGCTAAGTTTTTTGCTTGGTCAGTCATTTGATCTGTCATATCTGTGGCAATGAACCCGGGTGCAACCGCATTGCAAGTTACGCCTCTGCCGGCCAATTCACGGGCTATGGTTTTAGTAAGCCCAATCATTCCGGCCTTGGCGGCGGAATAGTTGATTTGCCCGGGATTTCCCATAAGGCCGGAGACGGAAGATATATTGACTATCCGGCCCCAACGCTTGCGGATCAGGTCTTCATAGGCATTTCTGATAACATAAAAAGCACCGTTCAGGTTTACACGAACCACATCATCAAAGGCAGCCTGCTGCATTTTTAAACTGAGTCCATCCCGTGTAATGCCTGCGTTGTTTATAATAATTTCTACGGGCCCAAAGGCTTTACGCACCTCTCCAAACGCTTCCTGAACTGAGGTGAAGTCTCCTACATCACAGCGGATAGCCAACCCTTTTGATCCTGCAGCTTCTATGTCGGCAAGGGTTTGGGCAGCGGCAATTTCGTTTCCGGCATAGAAGAAAGCCACTTGGGCACCTTCATGGGCCAATCTTAGGGCAATCGCCCGACCGATACCTCTGGAACCGCCGGTGACAAGGGCAGTTTTTCCTAGCATTGCGTTGCTCCTCCTCCAAACATGGATACAGCGCTCTCAAGGCTTTTTTCGTCCTCCACATGGTATACCGCAACATTCGGAGCGATTTTGCGGACAAGGCCAGTGAGAACTGCTCCAGGACCTACTTCAACAAAGGTGGTTGCGCCATCCCGCAGCATGTTCAAAATGGTGTCTTCCCACAATACCGGGCTTTCCACTTGGCTTGACAAGAGAAATGGCGCGTTTTCCCCATATGGCAGTGCTGTTTTATTGGCATATAGAGGAATAGCGGGCGAGCTCATGGAAACATTTTCAAGCCAGGCGGCAAGTTCCCGCGCTGCCGGGGCCATCATGGGGGAATGAAACCCACCGCTTACTTTGAGGCGTACAGCCCTGCCTTTTTCAGCAATTACCGCTTGTTCGAATGCTTCCATTTCGGCCATCGGCCCCGATACAACGATTTGGCCGGGACAATTAAAATTGACAGGATATACTTTTAAAAAGCGGTTGCACAGAGCAAGCACTTGTTCTGTTGTAAGGCGCAAAACAGCCGTCATACATCCGGGAACAGCCTCTGCGCATGCTTGCATCAATTCTCCGCGGCGTTTCACAAAAGCAAATGCCGTATCAAAGGAGTACAGGCCGCAAAACGCGGCGGCAGCAACCTCTCCCAAAGAAAAGCCGGCGCACATATCCGGTTGGATACCCATAACCTGTGCTGCTTTAGCGCAGGCCAAGTCCATGGTGAACAGGCATGGCTGTGTATTTGCAGTCTGCAAAAGAACTGCTTCGGGCCCTTCAAAACATTGAGATATGGTGCCTGGACGCAACTGATCTGCCTGGTCAAATATCTGCTTTGCAGCGGGTGAGATATCATATAGCGATTTTCCCATGCCGGGATACTGTGCTCCCTGGCCTGCAAAGAGGAATGCTATTTTACCCATAAGGAAGCTCCTAAAAGGCAGGTCCTTGCTTCATCGAACATTTCCTCAATGATTTCCTTGGCTGTCTGGCACTTTGATACCAAAGCGGCTGCCTGACCGGCCATAAAGCAGCCATGGCTCAAATCCCCATCCTGCACTGCCTTGCGAAGCGCTCCTACCCCAAAAGCTTCAAGCGCCTCCTTCGTTACGGTTGCGTCTGATTCCAAACGGAAAAACTCCTGCATGTAGGGGCTCTTTAATGCCCGGACGGGATGCCCAAGTTTCCGACCGGTAACCATGGTATCAATGTCTCTGGCATCCATTACCTTTTGCTTGTAGTGGGAATGAATGCCGCACTCATTGGCTAGCAAAAACCGGGTACCGCATTGCACGCCTTTTGCCCCGAGCATGAAGGCTGCCGCAATCCCACGTCCGTCTGCAATGCCGCCTGCAGCCAATACCGGGATATCCACCGCATCCGCCACTTGCGGAACCAAGGCCATGGTGGTAAGCTCACCAATATGTCCGCCTGACTCGCACCCTTCCGCAATGACGGCGCAAGCGCCTTCCCGGGCGACGCGCTTGGCAATGGCTACGGAAGGTACTACCGGAACTACCTTGATGCCAGCTTCAAGCCAGGCGGGAATATACTTGCCGGGTAAGCCGGCTCCGGTCGTTACGACAGGAACTTTTTCTTCGCGGACCACTTGTGCAGTCTCTTCCACAAATGGGCTTAGAAGCATAATGTTTACGCCAAATGGGCGAGTTGTCTGTGCACGGCATTTCCGAATTTCTTCTCTAAGATATTCACCGTTAGCGTTCATGGCGGAAATGATGCCAAGGCCTCCGGCGTTGGATACGGCGGCTGCTAAACGGGCATCAGAAATCCAAGCCATGCCACCCTGAAAAATCGGGTAGTTCAGGTCAAATAGTTTGGTGATTGGAGTTTCGATCATGATCTGGCCTCATCGATGGCTCGTACCAAATCGGCCACGGAAACCATATTTTGTGTGATTTCAATGCTGACAGAAAAGGTGTCTTCCAAATCCATCACAGCTTCCGCCACATCCAAGGAATCCAAAGCCAAATCAGAAAACGTACTTTCAGGCTTGATATCCGATGCCTGCATACCTTTACGCTCCGCAAGCAATTCTGCAACCTTCTGATAAGTTTCCATGTTAAAACCCTCCTGTTAATTTTATGATTTAATTAAGTGAGTAAAAAAGCAAGTTATCGTCATCGGCGATTACGGTACTTGGGGGAGCCTTATCCCACCGCAACAGGCATGCCGCCGTGGAAAGACCTGCGCCGAAGGCGCTGAACATCATCAAATCGCCCGGATGTAATTTGCCTAACCGGTACATCGTATCCACAAGCAGTGGAATACTGGCGGAAGATGTGTTTCCTACCCGGTGGATGTTGCTGGGAAAGCGTTCACCGGTCAGCTTTAGACGCTGGCGTACAGATTCAAGTATTCTGCGGTTTGCTTGGTGAAGGATAAACCAACGAATGTCGGAAAGAGGAATTTTTGCTTCTCCGGCTACGGTCAGCATATCCTCCGCAGAGTGGGAAACCGCAAACTTGAATACATCTTGTCCGGCCATGGTAATGCCTGGGGTTGATGCAACATGCGGAGAAAAAGGGCAATTACCAGAATATCCTGTTCCATGAAGTGTTTGTGTATCCCCTTGGGTTGTTAAGCGGATTGACAACAAGCTATCCCCCTGACTAACCACCATTGCGGCGGAAGCATCTCCGAAGAGTACACTGGTGCTCCGGTCGCTCCAGTTACAAAGCCGTGACATGCCTTCTGCGCTTAGAAGGAGAATATTTTTTGCCTTTCCGGAAAGAAGATATGCTTCAGCAAGATCCATTGCATACAAAAAGCCTGTGCAAGCCGCATGTACATCCATACAGGGACACGCAGCATCAAGAGCCTTTTGAACTGTGCAGGCCATGGCCGGAAAAATGTAATCCCCCTGGGTAGTAATACCGATAATCAGATCGAGATCAGAGCCTATGATACCGGCATCTTCAAGCGCCCGTTTTGCTGCTGTGGCGGCAAGCTCGGACAAGGTTTCGTCTTTCAAAATGTGACGGCATTCAATTCCTGTACGGGTGCGAATCCATTCATCGCTGGTATCCAGAAAGGGTTCCAGGTCTGTATTGGGCACGCAAAGAGAAGGCAAAGCACTGCCTATCCCTATGATTTTCAAAATGTTTCAACTCCTTGAGACGATTTTTTTTGCCTTTTTGCGACTCCTTGCTCCCGCACCTGTTCCTCTTGCTTTTTGAAAAACAACTGCAGGTTTTGAAGACCTTTTAGCAACACCTCTCTTTCCTCCGGCAGAATATCCTCTGAAATGGCTTGAACCATTCGGCGATGAAAGAAGCGGTGTGCTGCCTCCGCGCGCTTTCCATCTTCGGATAGCTGTACAATTACCATTCTGCCATCCTGTCCGCTTTTTTGCTTTCGCACATAACCTTTTTGCATAAGCTTTTTGACTGCGGCCGTTACGGAAGGCAAAGTAATATCCAGCTCCTGGGCGATGTCTGTTATGCTGCGCCCTTGGTTTGGCTGGCGGTGGATGGCTTCCAGCATGTGCAATTCGTTAATGCTCAAGCTATTGTCACTCAAATGCTTGAGCATCTGCTCCTCCAGCTTTAAGATGGATCGGAAAGTATTGACCAGCAGGTCGTTAATCATGCTATTGAAAGCATCCATCATTTCACCCCGATAATTAATTAGTTAAACTAACAAAACGGATTATACGCTGTCTTCTTGATCTTTGTCAAGAGGGGAGGGAAGCAGTTTCAATAAGATTTGGATTAAAACTAATTGGTTATGCTGATTGACAATAAGAGGAAACTGAATTATACTTTGAATGGAATGTTTTGTATTAATCTTCGGATGAATGCAATAATTATAGAAAGGTTACTGTTTATGTAAAATTATGTAACCTATAGACTACATAATTCATCACAAAAATATTTACGCACCTATCTACGAAAGAGAAATGCCATAATCCGCAGTTCATATCAGGGCTATGCCGACTGAAGGAGTGGATTGATTTGAACAATACAATTAAAGCAATGAGAAAAGAGCAGAAGTCCAGCTTTGTCAGAAAAGCAGTAATGTACTTTTTGCTCTTATCTATTTTGTTGCTGCCGGTTGCGCATGCAGAAGAATTAACCGTAAACGATGCGCCTCCCGCCACTCAATTTGAGCAAGAAACTGCCTTGCTGGATAATGGCAGTTTAGGTATGGCGACCGCGACACCTGAAGCGACCGCGACGCCTGAAGCGACCGCGACACCTGAAGCGACTGCGGCACCTGAAGCGACTGCGACGCCTGAAGCGACTGCAGCACCTGAAGCGACCGCGACGCCTGACGCGACCGCGACGCCTGAAGCGACCCCGACGCCTGAAGCGACTGCGACACCTGAAGCGACTGCGACGCCTGAAGCAACTGCGACGCCTGAAGCGACCAGTCCTGCACCACAGATGATGCTTATGTCTGCACCAGCGGCCATGACCACTTTAAGTACGGTTGAGACGGAGGGCGTTGGAACAGAAGCTGCGGAAACTGCAGAAGAAGAAGCTATATTAGACGGCATCGCATATTTTGGCGATGGAGATGAAAAGCAAGAATTCAAAAACTCTGCGGAAGGGAATGCCATACAGCAAGCCATCAACGCTGCCATAACAAAAGCGGCAGAGACAGCGGCTAACAGTATTACCATCTTTGTGGAAAAGGGAGTCTTTCAGGGCGGGTTGACCATATCTAAAGGCAGTTCGGTTTTGAACGATGCTTTTGTTTTGTGTATTCAAGCAACGGATGCAGGAGAGTTGCATACACCGAATACATCTTCTGCTGGCGGGTCTCAGGTTGAAGGCACAATCAATATTGATGATATTAATGTAATCCTTGCGGGGCTTTATCTATCCCTTAACGGGCTTGTGAAAGCGCAAAATTCCAATTCTTTCGCTTATTACGGCACACAGCTGGACGATGAAGTAGCCTTTGAACTCTCAGGCATCAGCGATACGGTTCAGATCAGTGGTGGAGACGGGAATGATGCCTTGAATGTTCAGGTTACCCAAAGCCCAACAGTATCCATTGATCTCAGCTCTGTAGCAGGGCTGGATTTGGATACATCAACTCTTAATGGTGAAGCGGTGACGGCAGTTAATAATGCCATCCAGGGAGCGTTAACAGGAGGAGATACGGGTTTATCGGTTGCGATAGACGGCGGTAATGGCAATGATAATTTGAATCTTCATGTGGTCAATGCTTCGAGCGTGACTGCGGAAGGTGGCATCGTAGTATCTCTGGATGCCAGCTCTATGAATGTTCAAATTGTTGGCGGTACGGGAAGCGACGCAATTACTGTTTCCGGCGGAATGGAATATGGTCTAAACCGGTCTCTTGTGGGTGCAGTCGTGGAACAAGCCAAGCAGGTTTTGGCGAGCGCGAATCCCACGACCATCCTAGTAGATGGCAGTGATGGCGACGATACCGTTACGATAGATACTACTGCGGCTTTCTCTTCTTTACGAAATGTGGATGTGACAGTCAAAGGCAATGCAGGTAAGGACAAGCTGCACTTGACAGGTTCACTGGATGAAAAGGATTCAAACCGTATCAGCGGCAATAAAAGCAATATCGAATTGATGGCCAAGGCTGTCATACAGTTTTTAGGCGCCATTAACGTGGCTGAGTTTAAAAAGAGTCTATCGATTTTTGCAGATAACGTAGAAGCCTATACGGATGAACTGAGCGGGAAGAATACGGTTAACCTTACAACATATTACCAAAATGCTGGATCCTATTCCGGAAGCGGATTGGCTTTTACCGACTACATTCTTCATGTAGGTCAGGAGCCGATAAATTTCCAGGCAGTGTTTTCCAATCCTCAAAATATGTTCCTGTCCAACCTGGTTATCTCTGGCGGAGATAAGGTTCGCATCAACAATCTGCAGGCACAGGCATTGAACATTCTTGTACATGCGAAGGAAATTGAAGTAACCGGAGCGTTGCTCGGTCGGAACATTACCATGACCGTCAGCGACAGTGACAGCCATACTTTGAATGTTATCCAAAATGACCTGGATGCAGAGGAAAATCTCAGTATAGACTATAGTTTCTTTGATATGGTTACAAAGGCGAAGGTTGTCATCGCTGCCGGAGCACAAGTGGAGGCTTATGAGTCTGTTGACATTCGTGCCATCAGTGAACAGACCCGGCCTTTGGTTCCGACATTGGAAGAATTGACCAGCCTGGTGCCGGGGTTTGAAAATGCTTTGGACATTAATTTCGTAGGCGTCAAAGTAGGATCGGCCAATATCGAAATCTATGGCGTTATAAAAGCAGCAGAAGCATTTATACATGCCGCGGCGTCCTCGCTTGTTACAATTGGGACATCCAACCAAAATCTATCCTCGTATTTCATTCCGTTCGCGGTTGGCGTTGCCGTTGTAAACTCCGGTGTGACAGTGGGCGGAAATGCCAGGTTGGAATCTGGCGGCGGCGTTCTATTGACAGCTAAGAACAAGGTTGATATGTCCGTTGCTGCGCAGACGGGAACCTTGCCGTTTGCGCTTGCAGTTTCCGTTGTATCATCCAATGCGAATGTGAAAGTAAATGAGAACGCGCAAATTTTGACAGGGGGAGATGTCTCTCTTAACGCTATTGGCGGAGTCCATGCCCAAACGGCAGCCACAGGACCAAAAAAATCGGGAACGGGAACTGGGACTCCCGGCAAATCGGGCGGTTTCTTTGCAATCAGCGTTGTGATTCAAAATGTACTATCGACCATCTTTGGCAATGCGCTGGTCAATGCCGGGGGAAATGTAGAAGTTACTTCCACTGCATATGAGTCTGTTCAAACCGAAGCGGTATCCAGCGCACAAACGGCTTCCGAAGAAGAAAAACAGGATTCCTATACGTTGGCCGATATCCTGCGCATGGTTTCC
>JAEVYX010000001.1 GCA_023392515.1 Bacillota bacterium
CCAGCGACAGGCTTCGCCTGATTTTTTGGGCTTTGCCCTATAATTATTCTCGGCGAAGCCTGAAAAGGGCAAAGCCCCGGTGGCTTCGGAAGCCTTGCGTAGCAAGGTTTCCTTACACCCTTCACCGGCCGTGAGTGTAGCTCACAGGTGAAGGGTGCGGACTCGGAAAAGCGGCGCAGCCACTTTTTCGACAAGCTGAGGCGGGCATTCCCGCCAGATTACCCGTTTGCGCTGCCAGGGTCGCAGGTATAGAGAATTTTCTTTGTGTAGGCATGCACAAAAACGGAATACTCCGCGCTTTTCCGCTCATCCAGGAAGTCGATTTGCCAGTAGGGAACCTCCCTGATAGAGCTCGTTTCCACGTACTGGATGCTCACCGAGTATTTGGAGGGGTCGAAGGCGGGGTACTTGTTTTTCAGCGCGCTTTGGCCGATGGAAAGGGCCTGGGATTCGGAAAGCGGGTTCGCCTTTTCTTCATCGGTATACGTTGGGGCTGGGGTGGGGGTGGAATAGTCGATTTCGGTGAGGTCGGCTTCCCAGCCCTTGGTGATGTAAATCACATTCTGAGTATAGGCATGCACCATGACGGTGAACTTGATGATGGTCAGGTCGGGGTGGTCGGCCCTGGGGGCTTCAAAATCAAACTGCCAGTAAGGCTTTTCAAACTGGGTGGGCTCATTGTCATGATAGGAGGACAGCACCGTGTAGGCGGAGGCACCGGCAAAATCATCATACTTGGCATCAAGGGCGGCAAGGCCGATGTTCCATGCCGTTTCTTTGGATATCTTCTCCATGCCCTCGTAGGATTTTTGGGGAGCCGGGGTGCCCCTGGGCACAACCCGGGAAATGGGGTTATCCTTGTTTTCCCTGGCGATGACTTTTTCCGCATCCATCATGCCAATAATGAGATCGCTCTTTTTCACATTGCCGTAATAGGCACCGCCCCGGAGCACCGCAACAAAATCCTGGGATACGGTGAGCTGAATGGTAATCTCCTCGCCCTTGCGCAATGTGCTTAGCACCTTCCCGTCCCCGGGGTAACCGTCATACACCTTCACGCCGTCCTCCTTGGCATAGGCGGTGCCGGTGGAGCCGGAAACAAGGGTCTGCTTGTAGGTGTAGGTTTCCATCGTGTCGCTGACGGTCAAGTCCCCCGCAGGGGTCCAGCCCACATATTCCCCGTCGCTGACCTGGGCCCAAACCATATCCCCCGCCTGATAGCTGCGGGTGAATACCATCAGCTTGTCCTGTGCGCCCAGCTTCAGGGTGATGTAATGGTTATCCTTCGTGGCAGTGGTGGGGTTGAAATAGAGCTGCACAATGCGGTCCTGCGTGGTGGCGGTGAAATAGCTGGCCGTGTGGTCTGCAAGGGCGCCGCCTTCATCGGGTTCTTCATCCTCAATGATATGAAGGGCGCTGGTCCTGACCCAGCCCTGCAAGGAGCCGTCGGATACATTGCTCCAGCTGCCAACGGCGTAATACACTTCTACCACATAGCCCTCTTTCAGGCTGCCGATAACCTCCGCCGAGGAGAACGCGCCATTGCGGACTTGCTGGTCGCTGTTCAACTCGGCATAGACAAAGGCGTACCGGGAGGGGTCGCCTTTGGTTTCATCCCCTTCCTTAGGCCGGAGGTCGGAAGTCAGCACAAAGCCGGTTTCATTGTCGCCGTACTTGACCTTTGTCCACTCCTTGCCCTGGGATACAATTTTGAAATAATCGTTGTAAAAAAACTGGCCGATGATGGGGGCATCCTCGCTCTCCTCGGCGCGGATAAAGGTGAGGAGAAGGCCGGGGTATAAAAGCCCGTCATATTTGGGGGCGGTGCCTTCCTCCACCAGGTATATGCTTTTGATATAGCCGGTGTACTGCTTGTAGGTCACCTGGGCCCAATCCCCTTCGTAGCCCAGGACGGTTACGGTTTTCTTGTTGGGGATTTTCGTTACGAGACGGGAGAGATTGTCGGGGTCCTTGCGCATATTCAGGGGGCCGGAGGGAGTGGAGATGGTGGCCTGAACAGGCGCTTTTGTGGGGGAGGGGGCTTCTTCTCCGGTGTCGGCAATCCCTGCCGAGGTCATGGCCAGGACGAACATCAAGGCAATGAGGAGGACGCGCCCGGTATTTTTCTTCCAATGGAGCATAGCGAATCACCTTCCCTGCCGGATCTGTTTGAAATAATTCTGCAACAATTCTAAGGGAAATATACCACTTCTTCCAAGTGCTGTCAATAAAACCTGCAATACAATTGTAACAAATTTCGGCAGCTGCAGGACAATCCGGTTGCAGCTGCGAAATCCGGTACAAAATATTCCAATGTATAGTATAATAAGCACAAATGCAAATGAAAAAGGGGAATATGCATGCCGTTTATCATCGTCCGGGATGATCTGACAAAAATGCAGGTGGATGCGGTTGTCAACACCACCAATACAAAGCTGCTGCAGGGCACCGGCGGCGTCAGCGGCGCTATTTTCAAGGCTGCGGGGGAAACGGCGCTTAGGGAGGCCTGCAAAAGGATTGGCGGCTGCCCCATGGGCGGTGCGGTGATCACGCCGGGGTTCAACCTGCCTGCCGCCCACATCATCCACACGCCCAGCATGGTTTGGGTGGACGGGCAGCACGGCGAGGAGGCGGCTTTGCGGGCCTGCTACCGGGCCTGCCTTCTTATAGCCAGGGAGGAGGGCTTTGAGCGCATCGCCTTTCCCCTTATCGGCTCCGGCGCCCATGGGTATCCCAAGGAGCTGGCGCTTGCGGTGGCGACCCAGGAAATCAACCGCTTCCTGCTGGGCTTTGACGGCGATATGACGGTATACCTGGCGGTGTTCGGCCATCGGGCATTCGCCCTGTCCAAAAAACTGACGGACGAAGTGCATGAGTATATCGACGACCACTATGTGGATTTACGGCCGGATCGCCGCCGCCAATTGACGGAGGATGATTATCCTGCCATGGCCGTCCAGGGTGCAATGCAGGAAGCCGAAATGGCCATGCCGATGGATTTGGAGATCGCTGCCGAACCATCCTTTGCAAAGGCTTTGACAGGCTTCATAGACAGCCATCAATTGACTGACCCCGAAGTTTACAAGCGGGCCAACATCACCAAGCAGAACTTTTACAAAATCAAAACAGAAAAGTGCCAGCCGAAAAAGACTACGGCACTGGCACTTTGTGTTGCCTTGCAGCTTGATTTGGATGAAACCGTCAGCTTTTTGCAGCTTGCCGGCTATGCCCTTTCCCCGGCCAGCCGGCCCGACCTGATCGTGCGCTATTTTATATCCCGGGGCGTTTATGATGTAATGGAAATCAACAGCGTGCTGTTTGTGCAGGGCTTTGAAAAATGCCTCCTGGGCAGCGCGGACAAGTAAGAAAGCGGCAAAAAAGTCACGAGGGGGAAGAACCGTCCCCGGCGCTGCAGCTTCCCGCGCCGCATCCCTTTTCGCCGCAGTCGCCGTCATGGTGCTCGCCATGGTGGTCGCAGGTCGCTTCCGAATCGTATGCTAATTTTCCCGACAGGAATTGCGCTACCGCCTCATCGGCATCGCCGGATACACCGCCGTAAAGCCGAATGCCCGCCTCGGCCAAGGCTCTTTTTGCCCCGCCGCCGATGCCACCGCAGATGAGCGTATCCGCCTCGATTTTTTTCAGAATGTCGGCAAGGGCGCCATGGCCGCTGCTGTTTGTGTTGATGGTCGTGGCGACGGCAACCTTGCCGTTTTCAATATCATAGACCTTAAACCGCTCCGTGTGGCCGAAGTGCTGAAACACCTGCCCGTTTTCATACGTAACCGCAATCCTCATATGGAGAATTCCTCCCTTTCCATAGGTTTCATGGTAATTGGCATATGCCATAAACTTATCCGCATCGTACTGCTATTTATGACATATGTCAATAACCTTTCGAAAAAATATCTTGGGGATGAAAAGTAAACTGCCAGATTACCCCGGACATCTCCGAAAATGGTATCCTCCTTTTGCAGGAAAAAAAGGAGGATTTCACATGAAAAAAGATTTGACGGAACTGGTATTCATACTGGACCGGAGCGGCTCCATGGCAGGGCTGGAGGGGGACACCATCGGCGGGTACAACGCATTGCTTCAAAAGCAGAAGGCGGAGAAAGGCGACGCCCTTGTCACCACGGTGCTCTTTGACGACAGGATTGAGCTTGTCCATGACAGGATTCACATCAAGGGCGTGCATCCCATTACGAACAAGGATTACTTTGTGCGGGGCTCCACGGCGCTTCTGGATGCCATTGGCGTCAGCATCGGAAAAGCCGTAAATGCCCACAGGCATACGGCGGAGGAAGAACGCCCGGGAAAGACATTGTTTGTTATCATAACCGACGGCTATGAAAACGCCAGCCACAGGTTCACCTTTGAAAAGATCAGGGAGATGGTTTCCCTGGAACAGGAGAAATACGGCTGGGAGTTCCTGTTTATCGGCGCGAACATGGACGCCATCGATCAGGCCCAGCGGTTTGGCATTAGGCAGGATCGGGCGGCCACGAGGCACAACGACGCCCAGGGCACAAAAGTGCAGTATGACGCCCTCAACAAGGCCGTAAGCAGCCTGCGGGCCTGCAGCTGTGTGCCGGAAGACTGGGGCGAGGCCATCGACCAGGATTTTCACGGGAGAAGCAAATAGAAGGAGGATATAAAATGATGCTGGCAAAAGCCATACACTATGCCGCGGCATTCCACGCGGGACAGGTAAGGAAGGGCACGGATATTCCCTACATCGTGCATCCCATGGAAGCCTGTGCCATTGCCGCCACCATGACCGCTGATGCAGAAATGCTGTCTGCCGCTGTGCTGCACGATGTGGTGGAGGATTGCGGCGTTACAATCTCCATGATTGAAACCTATTTCAGCCCTCGGGTTGCAAAGCTTGTCGGCGCGCAAAGCGAAAAGAAGGAAGCGGATGAAGCGGGTTCGTGGCTGCGCCGCAAGCAGCACACCATCGACTGGCTGAAAACCTCCGCAACCAAGGAAGAAAAGATGCTGACCCTGGCGGACAAATTGAGCAACATGCGGGCCATCAGCCGGGATTACCGGCAGGCAGGCGACAGCCTGTGGGCGCGGTTTAACCAGAAGGATAAGGGGGAGCATGCAAAGTATTACCGGGGGATTCGGGACGCGCTTTCAGAGCTATCCGAATATGAGGCGTTCGGGGAGCTTTCCGCCCTGGTGGACAGCGTGTTTTCAGATTGCTGAAAAGGGGCGGTTAACGCCGGGCGGGAGGTTATGATGATTCTGTCAGGCATTGCGGATATTCATACAATGCTTACAATCTGTCGCAGGAAAAAGGCCAGTCTATTGAGAAGAATCTGGTGTGCGAAGCATATACAGTGCAATAAGCTGATTAGAAGGAGAGATATCGCTCCTGTAGGAGCGACCAAAGGGCTTTCCGATCGCCCTTTGGAAACCTTCGGTGCTTTGGTACGAGAAAACGCTTCGTGCATTCTGGGGAACGTGGACATATCAGGGCAGCGCTGAAACAGTTATTTGGGAGATGCACGCATTCTGAACCAATCAAAATCGGCGGGCTTGCGGCTGCCGCAGCCCCCGTTTGTGGCAAAGAGGCCGGTCATGGCCCCTGTGTGGCGCTTGGGGTTTTGAATGCCCTCATCGCTTAAAAAGGTGCAGCGGGGGATTTCGCCAAGCATCTGCCATTCGCTTTCCCCCTGCCGGAAGAAAAAGGCGCGGCGGAAACCGTCCACAACTACGCGGAGGTCTACGGGTTTATGCGCGCTTACGGGCTGCAATGCGAGGGTTTCCTCCGGCGATGTGCCGCAGCGGAAGCCAAGGGCGATACCGTCCCTTCCCAATGCGCACTTGATGTAGGATTGGGTATCATAATAACAGCAAAGCCCCGCCTGCTCCCCTTCCCATTCGGGCCGGAAGGAAAGGCGGATTTCGGCGGTGAAGCGGTGCTCCGTTTCCCGCAGGACAAGGGTGTTTTTCGCCCATCGGTCACACAAGTCCCCGTTTTCGGTCCAGATGCGGAAATGATTTTCCCGCTGGGTAAGGGACCATTCCACGCTGGGTGTGCGGACGAAGGACCATTCGGGGCGCAAAACGGGGCTGTCAAAATCGTCGAAAAAATCGCCGTCTGGCCGCTGCACGCCGCCGGGATAGGGCATGGGGGCGGTTTCAAGGGGAGGCTTCATATCGGGCCAGCCATCCTGATCCCAATACACTTCCTGCAGGGCGGTCTCTCGGCCATTTACGGTAAACTTCCCCTCCAGGGGCCGGGCGCAAAGGTAAAAAGCAAACCAGCGCCCATCCGGCGCTTGAACAAACTTTGCGTGGCCGCAGCGCTGCAAAGGTGCAGTGGGGTCGTGCTGCGTTAAGATGGGGTTATGGGGGCAGGGCGTATAGGGGCCGTTAAGATGCTTGCTCCGGGCGACGGACACCTGATGATGGTATCCCGTGCCGCCTTCAGCCAAGAGTGCGTAATAAAAGCCATCTTTTTTAAAAAGGTGAGGGCCTTCCGGCGCGGGCAGCCCCGTTCCCGCCCACACCTGTTTGGATGGCCCTGCAAGGCAGGATCGGTCAGCCGTAAGCGGGGTGACCGTCACTCCCGGTGCGGTGACAAGGTAGGGCCGGCCATCATCATCCACAAAATGGGAGGGGTCGATGGCGTCCACTTCCAGGCAGATCGGCTTCGAATAAGGCCCCTCGGGCTTGTCTGCGTGCATCACAAGCTGGCGGCGCAGCACCACATGGGGCCGAGCACCTTCGCCTGACAGGCGCAGGGGCGCAAAAATCCAGAACTTCCCCTCCGCGTAGGAGATATCCGGCGCCCAGATGCCGTGGCTGTCCGGCACATCCTGCAAATTGATCCACTCGGGCCTTGTGATGGCATGGCCGATGATGCGCCAGTTGACCAAATCCCGGCTTTCCCGGATCACCACCGCCGGGAAATATTGAAACGTGGAATTCACCATGTAGAACATGCCGTCCACACAGATCACGCTGGGGTCGGGGCTGAACCCCCGCACCACCGGGTTTTGATAGCTGGCGCCGCTTTTTTCCATAACCTGCTCCATGGGGAATATCAGGCCTTTTCGATTTCCCGCAGCCGCCTGAGAAGCGCTGCCATGGTGCCGCTTTCAATGGCGGAGGCGATGAGGCCGTCGCAATACCGCTCCTGGCGGATGATATAGGTCAAAATGGCACGGACAAGCCTTCTGTCCGCATCCGGAATGGCTTTTTGAAAGCTGCCGGTGTCTGCGTGCACGCCGTAGCGGTTGAGCGTTTCCAAATAGTCCGGGGTGAGGATGCCCCGTTCGTCACAGGTTTTGATAAACTCGTTCACCGTATCGCTGTAGACGGGAACCTGCAGCTGATGCGTGCCGCCGCTGACGGAAAAGGTGGGCCGCGCCTCAAAATAGGGCAGGAAGGGGAATAACGCGTCATATTTGGAAGGGGCAGCAGCGGTTGCCTTTTTGTTTTCGGCCCGCTTCTTTTGCACGAAGGCGTGCCAGCACATGGCGAACACGTTCAGCCGCTGATCCAGTATGGAAAGTGCCTTTTCCTTGAGCTGGATGGGGATGCCGTAAAAGCCCTCGGCAATGCTGCCGGTGATGGCGGCCAGGGTATCGCTGTCGCCGCCCAGGGAAACCGCCTTGCGCAGCGCATCTTCAAAGCTTTCGCTTTCCAAAAAGGCGGTAATGGCCTCCGGCACGGTTTCCTGGCAGCTTTCCACATGGTGATAATCCGGGCGGATTTCATCCAATGTACGGCTCAAATTATATCCGTACCGGGCTTTCATGTACTGCCGGATCTCATCCTTTGTTTTCCCTGTCCGGGCCAGGAAAATGGCGGCGGCGGTGGCCTTCGCCCCCTTGATGCCCTCCGGATGGTTGTGGGTGACCCGGGCGGTAAGCTCCGCATAGTCCTCCACCTCCGAAAGGCTGTCAAACAGCCAGGCCGCGGCGGACACCCGCATGGCGGAGCCGTTGCCGTAGCTGTAATAGGGCTGGGGATCGCTGTCCGAAAGCCAATAGGCAAACCGCACGCCATAGCCCGCGTTTGGGTACAATTTCCCATATTTGCGCATGGCGGCAATGATTTCGTGTTCGGTGCGCGCGCTGTCGCCGTATCCGGTTAAAAGGCCCTCGGCAACGGCAATGGTCATAACCGTATCATCCGTAAAATGGGACCGTTCGCTGAATAAAGGAAAGTCTGTGGTTTTGATATTGTTCTCGTCAAATTCGTATGCGCTGCCCACGATATCGCCCAGAATGGCACCCAGCATTGGATTCCCTCCCCTGACCGGTGGAATGGCTGCTATCATTTTACAGGAGAATGACAAAAATGAACAGAACCAATGTGCGTAAATAATGAATATGGTTCCGTTTATGCCTTTCTTCCGGCGCAAATACGCAACATTCCCCTTATCACTAGATATTTCGGCAGGAATTCAAATCTTTTCTCTATTTTACAGATTATATGGTATAATTTTGTGAAGCATAGGAGCGATCGCTTTTTTGTCAACTTATTTTCGTATGAATACAAATATTTTTCTCAATATGAAAAAGAACTCACACTTTACTTTCATATCGAAATGATATATAATATCGATATGAAAGTAAATGTGCGGGAGGTGACTAATGATGCTCAATGCGACAATTCGGCAAGCCATTCATGAAAACGGCGGTGTGATTACTGCAAGCCAGGTACAGGCGCTTGGCTTTTCAAAGATGCTGTTGTCAAACTATGTAAAGGCCGGGATGCTGGACCGTGCGGCACATGGCATTTATATGCTTCCCGGCGAAATCGAAGATGATATGTACACGCTCATGCTGCGCTCGAAAAAGTTGATCTTCTCCCACGAATCCGCTTTGTTTTTGAATGGGCTTTCCCAGCGTACACCGTTCATCCATTCGGTTACGATTCCAAGCAATGCTGCAATTCCCCAGTCAATGAAAGGGGATTGTGTGTTCTACTATGTCAAGCCGGAACTGCATTTAATGGGTATGATTGAAAAGCCGACTACTTTTGGACATACCGTGCGCTGTTATAATCCGGAAAGGACGGTTTGTGATCTGCTTCGGAATCGCTCGCGCTGTGATGAAGAAACCGTACTGGGTGCGCTGAAGCGCTTTGCACAATCAAAAGATAAGAACCTGAATCTTCTGTCTGAATATGCCGCTAAGTTGAGCGTAACCGCCGCACTGAAAAAATACATGGAGGTTCTGCTATGAGTTCAAAAGCAATGAGCCTGAAAAGCAGGATCAAGAATTATGCGAAGCAGAACAATATTGCCGCTCAGGTGGTTATGCAAAACTATATGTTTGAAAGATTTCTGGCCAGGCTTTCCGCGTCTGCATACAGCCAGAAGTTTGTTATCAAAGGCGGTATGCTGGTGGCTGCCATTGTAGGCCTTGATACGCGCTCTACGATGGATTTAGACACTACGCTTTGCAACCTTCCGCTGACGGAAGAAAAGGTGACGGAAGTGCTTCAAGAGATTTGCGGCGCTGGGCTTGACGATGATGTCGATTTCCGGCTGCTTTCCGTTGACCCTATCCGCAAGGAGGATACATACGGCGGGTATTGTGCCCGAATTGATGCCGTGTATGATACGATCGTCACGCCGCTTTCTATTGACATATCGACAGGCGACGTCATTACACCGCAAGCAGTCCGTTATGAATTCCGGGGAATTTTTGATGAGAATCTTAGAATCCCGGTTTGGGGATATAACATCGAGACAGTTCTTGCAGAAAAGGTGGAAACCATCCTGAGCCGCGGGGTTCTCAATACGCGCCCCAGAGACTTCTATGATGCATATATTCTTGCCACGACGCAGCCTTATGAACCTGCGGTTTTCAAGGAAGCCCTTCGGGCCACTGCAGAGCATCGCGGCAGCACGGCAATTTTTGATTTCATGGAAAACATACTGAAAACTATTTCTTCAAGCCATGAATTGCAGATGCAGTGGAGCAAATATCAGAAGCGGTTCGTGTACGCCACGGACATTGCTTATAGCGATATCATGGAGGTTATCAATATACTGCTGTCGAAGAAAACTATATTGTAAAGAATGAAAGCTGCCGCACTTTAATGGGGCCGGTGATGCTTTTTCATAAAACCCGGCGGTTAATCCTTTACGAATCACTCCTGCTGCGATAGATTTCAATAACAAATAGGAGGTGCGTTTCATGGCATCCCAACCGATTTATCAATTGTACGCCGAGCTTTGCGACTATCAGCCGAAGATGTGGCGCCGTTTTCAGGTGATGAACAATATCACCATGGCCCGCCTTGGGTACATCGTGATGACCCTGTTTGAAATGAAGGCAAATCATTTGTTCTGCTTTGATGTGCCTGCGTTTGAAAATTTCAAAATATGCTCGGAAGGCTATCTCGAAAGTGAAGCCAACGCGGCTGCTGTGAAAATGTATGAGGAAGAGCCGGAAAACGCAAACATCCATATTGAACTATTGTCCGAGGACGGCTTTTCGGAGTATGACGGCGAAGTCATCAATGCGCTGGATATCAACATAAGAAATGTGCTGGACCATGAAGGGGAGACCATGGTGTTCACCTATGACTATGGCGATAGCTGGCAGGTGCGCCTAACCCTTGAAGCGATCATCAGGGATAAAGAACTTCCCGGCAAGGAGCTGCCCCGGGTGCTGGCGGGGGAGGGCTTTGGCATTGTGGAGGATTGCGGCGGAATCCCCGGCCTTTATGACATTGCCAAGGCTTACCGGGAGAAGAAGGGCAAGCAGTACAAGGAATTCTGCGGATGGCTTGGCGTAAAGGATTTGGATTTGTCAGGCTTTGATATGGACGATATGAATTTCAGGCTGAAAAAGGTGCCCAGGATTTATGCCGATATCTACGAATATGATTTGGAGCCTACAAAACAGTCCTTGGAGATATTGGAGAGGGAATATAAAAAGTAGGCGGCGCAGCATAGAGCCGTATAAAACGTCCGGAGCATAGCGCTTTTTCAAGCGCCACCCCGGACGTTTTCATTGGCCGCTGTTTTCTATTACGAGATGGGCACACGGTATTCAAATGTATGCCAAATCCCGAAATTATCCTTGACGACCAGACCTCTTAAACCACCGGCTGCGCTTTCAATATAATAGGCATAGGAGGAGCCTTGGGTAAACGCGCAGGTGTAGTTGCCGGTAAATGTGACGGCTGCGGCGGAAAAACGCAGTTCGGTCATCGTCACCAGCGTGGCAACGGTGGTCGCGGTGGAATTGCCATAGGTCGTATCGCTGAAAAGCTGGGCACCGCTTTCTTCTCTTAACAGCGCGATGTTCCGCTCTGCCGCTGCCAGGTTCTGTTCGCATGTGCAGGCCGGCGGCATGGTGCCGGGGATGCAGATCCGCTGTCCCACACGGAGAGCAGCCGGGTTAAGGCCCGGGTTCGCATCCAAAATGCTTTGCGTGGTGACGCCAAACCGCTGTGCCAGGCTGAAGATTGAATCACCGGCGACGATGGTATAGGCAAAGGTGTTGGCAGGGCATGGGGCCGGAGCGGCGGTGGGAATGCATATGATCTGCCCGATTCTGAGACTGGTGGGCGATAGGCCTGGGTTCAGGTCCAGAATACTTTGGGGGGTGACGTTATACCGCTGCGCCAGATTGAAAATCGTATCCCCAGCCCTAATGGTGTATGAAAAGGAATTGGTGGGACAGGTGGGCGGTGGGGCGGCGCCTGGGATGCAAATGATCTGCCCGACCCGAAGGCTGTTGGGGTCGACGCCCGGGTTCAGGTCCAGAATGCTTTGGGGGGTGACGTTATACCGCTGCGCCAGGCTGAAAAGCGTATCCCCGGCCCTGATGGTATATGAAAAGGAATTGGCAGGGCAGGTGGGCGGTGGGGCGGCGCCTGGGATGCAAATGATCTGCCCGACCCGGAGGCTGTTGGGGTCGACGCTCGGGTTCAAGTCCAGAATGCTTTGGGGGGTGACATTATACCGCTGCGCCAGGCTGAAAATCGTATCCCCAGCCCTGATGGTATAGGAAAAGGAGTTGGTGGGACAGGTGGGCGGTGGGGCGGCTGGGATGCAAAGGATTTCCCCAATCCTCAGGTTGTTGGGATTAAGGCCGGGGTTTGCGTCCAGTATGCTTTGTACGCTTACGCCAAAGCGTGTTGCGATGCTATATAATGTATCTTGCGCCTGGATGGAATAGGCGGTCTGCCCAGTGGGGCAGGTTCTGGTAACACCCGGATCGCTCATGCATATCACCTTTCTGTCATGGTTTGGTAGCCTGTATTATGGTATGAGATGAACAGTGAAATCGTTCCGGGTGAAAAATAATGAATAGTTAAGGGTTTCGCGTCTGCGGACGCGACCAAAGGGCTTTCCGGTTGTCCGCAAGCTTAATGGTCGCATTGCTTCGCTACCGCTCGCACTGCTTCCTTTCGCTTGATTCCTTCACTCCGCCCTCTTCCGCCACAGGCGGGGACGGAGTTTCGTCACCCTTTGGAAACCTTCGGACGCCATACTCTTACATGTTTTTGTGTTGTGCGGCTAATTCAGCCGCTTTTCTATTTGCGATTGAACAGCATGAATAATTAGAAATGATATAAAAGTTTTTCGGGGATGGGTGCGGGAAGGGGCCTTTTTTCAAAAAGGCCCCTTCCCGCAAAATATCCCTCACACGACCCCGGGAGAAAAAAGGGCTTTCTTTATGCTATCCTCAACCCGGAGGGATGGTATGGAAAAATGCAAAAAGCCGGAAGAGAAAGAAATCCTGTGGCGGCCGCAAAAAAAGCAGGCGGCGTTTCAAAGGCGGCGGGAGTACGAGGCGCTGTACGGGGGCGCGGCGGGGGGCGGGAAATCGGACGCATTGCTCACCGAGGCACTGCGGCAGGTGCACATCCCCCATTACCGAGGGCTGCTGCTGCGCAAAACCTATCCGGAGCTGACGGGGCTTATCGACCGCAGCCGCCAGCTCTACAGCGCGGCCTACCCGGACGCCAAGTATCAGGAAGCCCAGCACGTGTGGCGGTTTCCCTCCGGGGCGAAAATCTACTTTGGGAACATGGGCAAAAGCGGGGGCTGGACTGTATACCAGGGCAAGAGCTTTGATTTTATCGGCTTTGACGAACTGACCCACTTCACCTTTGCGGAGTACAGCTACCTATTCAGCCGCAACCGCCCCTCCGGCCCGGGCACCAGGGTGTATGTGCGGGCAGCCACCAACCCCGGCGGCATCGGCCACGGCTGGGTGAAGGAGCGGTTTATCAGCCCCGGGCCGGCCATGACGCCCATCAAAAGTGAAATGACGGTGCAGGCCCCGGATGGTAAAAACGTCACCCTCTCCCGCAGCCGGATTTTTGTGCCCTCCACGGTGTTTGACAATAAGGCGCTTCTGGATTACGACCCCAATTACCTGGCGAGCCTGTCATTGCTCCCCGAGGCGGAAAAGCAGGCATTGCTTTACGGAAGCTGGGACAGCTTTCAGGGTCAGGTGTTTACCGAGTGGCGCAACGATTCCGCCCACTACAGGGATCAGATGCACACCCACGTCATCGAGCCCTTTCCCATCCCCGGCCATTGGCGGATGTACCGGGGGCTGGACTGGGGCTACTCCCGGCCGTTTTCCGTGGGCTGGTTCGCGGTGGATGAGGAGGGGCGCATTTACCACATCAAGGAGTATTACGGCTGCACCGGCGTGCCCAATGAGGGGCTGCACATGGACCCCGCTCAGGTGGCGGCGGAGATCCGGCGGATGGAGCGGGAGGACGAGCAGTTGAAGGGCCGGGTGATTACCGGCATTGCCGACCCCAGCATCTTTGATGAAAGCCGGGGCCAGTCCATCGCCCGGATGATGGAACAGGCCCCCTTTTGTGTGTATTTTTCCCCGGGGGACAACAAGCGCCTGCCGGGGAAGATGCAGTTTCATTACCGGCTGCGCATGGCGGGGGATGGGCGGCCCCTTTTTCAGGTGTTTAGCACCTGCCGGAACTTCATCCGCACCTTTCCGGCGCTGCAGTACGACCCTGCCAGGGTGGAGGACATCGACAGCGGCCTGGAGGACCACTGCTACGACATGGCACGGTATGTGCTGATGGAAAACCCCATATCCCCCAAGGCGCCAGCGCCGGAGAATATCCCCCGGGAGGACCCGCTGGAACTATGCAAGCCCCATCAATTTTATAGAATATAGGAGGAGAATCGGGATGGAGAAGATCACAAAGGATGTGCTTTACAAGGCGGAAAGCGACCTGCAGGCTTACAAGCAGGGCAAAATGAACCTGGAAAGCCGCATTGTGGAAAACGAGGAATGGTGGAAGCTGCGCCACACGGAAAAGCTGCGCAGGGAGGCGAACATGCCGGAGCCGGCCAGCGCCTTTTTGTTTAACAGCCTGCTTAACAAGCATGCCGATGCCATGGACAATTACCCGGAGCCGGGGGTGCTGCCCAGGGAGGCCAGCGATACAAAGGCCGCGGCGACGCTGTCCCAGGTGCTGCCGGTGATATTGGAGCACAACGAGTTTGAGCAGGCCTATTCCGACGCCTGGTGGTATAAATTGAAGGCCGGAACGGCGGTGTACGGCGTGTTCTGGAACAGGCGCAAGGGAAACGGGCTGGGGGATATCGAAATCCGCCGGGTGGACTTGCTGAACCTGTTCTGGGAGCCGGGGGTGAACGATATCGAAAAAAGCCGGCAGCTTTTCCATGTGGAATTGCAGGGGAACGAAGGGCTGGAAAAGCGCTATCCCCAGCTTTCGGGGAAATTGGGGGGCGAATCAGGGCAGGTAGCTGCGTATGATACCCCCGACCTTACGGACAATTCCCAAAAGACTGCCGTGGTGGACTGGTATTTCAAGGTGGAGGAAAACGGAGTGACCCGGCTCCACTATGTAAAATTCTGCGCCGGGGAGGTGCTCTATAACAGCCTGGAGGACTTGGACTGCCGGGAGGACGGGTTTTACCGCCACGGGCAGTTCCCCTTCGTGTTTGACGTATTGTTCCCCCAGGAGGGGTCTCCGGCCGGGTTCGGGTATATCGACATCATGAAAAGCCCCCAAACCGCCATCGATCAACTGGGGGCGGTGATGCTGCAAAATGCGCTCCTGGCGGGGAAGAAGCGGTTTTTCATCCGCCAGGACGGCAGCGTCAATGAGGAGGAGTTCGCTAACTGGCAGCGGGATTTCGTTCACGTGAGCGGGAACCTGGGGGAGGACAGCATTCGGGAAATTCGGGTGGACCCCTTAAACAGCAGCGTGGTGGCCATGTATCAGGCGAAGATTGAGGAACTGAAGGAGACCAGCGGCAACCGGGACTTTAACCAGGGCAGCACCCGAAGCGGCGTCACCGCCGCCAGCG
>JAEVYX010000028.1 GCA_023392515.1 Bacillota bacterium
AGGCAAGGATTTTCCCAATCTGCCGGGACCTTTGCGGAAATCGTGAACTTCTCCACATAGGCAGGGGCTTCACCTGTGGTTTTCGCGTCGTAGGATATTTCCACGGCAGCAGGATCGGTCACAGTAATCCAGGCATTTTTCCCTTCCAGCTTGAAATCACCGGTCTGCACGCTGCCATCGTTGGCGTTTACGATTACATTAGTGGCAAAGGAAGGTACCCAGCAGTAATACCAGCCCTCATTGACCGGGTCCTTGTCCATTTCTCCGCCCGGCCAGGCAGTGAAAGCGTTCGTCCCATCATCGGACCAAGCCCACAGGCAGGGGGCTTCCCAATCGGCGGGGACGCTGGCATAAATCACAACCCGTTCTTCGGCTGCAAAGCCGAATAAAGGTATCAGGGATAGTGCAAGCATCAGCACGAGTACCAGGGAAAGCAATTTCTTCATTCCGGGTTCCTCCTTTGACGATCTGTTGAATTGTAACGCCTCATGCAGCAGCCCCGTTTGCCGGCTGCCGTTTATTGAGTTCATGGTAGCATCGCAAAACAGATTGTGTCAACGGCTGATTACGAAAGCGTTTACCCAGCCTGAACCCTATGAAAATCAACGAATGTTCTTCTACATCTTTTCTATATGCAGGGGCGTTTTCCTTCCATTTTCCAAGCTTTATCCATGCAGCGGCATTGCCTGCCTTTTCAGGATTCTTTTCGAAACTGTGAAGGCGTCATACCCGTTGCCTTTTTAAACACCTTAGCAAAATAGTTGTAATCCGGAATACCCACCTGCTCCGCCACCTCCCGAACCATGGCTCCCGGCTTTCCCAGGAGCTGTTTCGCCATATCTATCCTGCGGCGGGTAATCATGGCATTCACCGTAAGGCCAGGCTCGATTTGGGCGGCCAGCACGTAAAGCTTGCTTTTGCTGATGGAAAGGTCATGGGCGACGGATGCAAGCGATAACGGCTGGGCATAGTGGGTATGGATATACGCCATCAGGCGCTGGTCATCGGTTTGCGTTCCCGCCTTTAAAAGCCCCTCCAGCCGTATTTCACTGACGCAGGCATTGATGATTTGATAGCAGGCCCTGATCTGTTTGACAGACAGCCGGGGCAGCGCCAAAAACGCCTCCTCCAGTTCCTTCTGCCGGGGGTGCCAGGTACAAAGCTTTTTAGTTATGGCCCATTGGGCTACCAGCGGGGTATCATCCAAAATTTGGCCGAAAAGGATGATGGCAATTAATTGCCCACCTTCTGTGATGGGGATTGCCGTATCAATCAGCCCTGCATGGCACCGATACTGCACCGGCGCAAAAGGCGGAGCGAAAGATGCGGCGGCATGCCTGTCGCATGCCAGGCACCTAAGATACCCCTGCTGGGAATCGCAGATCAAATCACAAAAGGCGCTGCGGGATCTGGCGGAATAAAGCTCTCTGCCGGTAGTATCATGCAGGGATATCTGCAGATGCGTAATTTCATGCAGGTTTGCCAGCAAATCACCCAGGCGGGCCACATTCAGATTGCTCTCCATGCATTCACCTCCCATATTCGAATGATAGCACGATTCTGTAAAATATGAAAGATATTGCTACTTATCGTAGACAAAATTGCTATTTTATTTGCATGCATTTCTATATAATAAAATAAATCCATTCGTTGCGAGGCAATGAGTGAAAATTGAATAGCACAGGAGGACTTTCAAATGAAGAAGGCGCTTTCGTTCCTGCTTGCTGCATTGATGCTTTTGTCCCTTGCGGGCACTGCCGTCGCAGAAGGCAAAACCATCGTCTATTGGTCCATGTGGGAATCCACGGAGCCCCAGGGCATCGTACTGCAAGAGGCCATCAACGCTTACATGGCTGCCACGGGCAACAAGGTGGATGTTCAGTTCAAAGGCCGGACAGGCATCCGCGAAGGGCTGCAGCCTGCATTGGATGCCGGAACGGTGATCGATTTGTTTGACGAGGACATCGACCGGGTCAACAAGACATGGGGTGCTTATATCATGGATCTTGAGGAACTGGCCAAGGCCGCCAAATACGAAGAAACCGCAATTGCCGGCCTCATCGGTGCCTGCCGTGAAGCGGGCAGCGGCACCCTCAAATCCATCCCCTACCAGCCCAATGTGTTTGCATACTTCTACAACCAGGAAATCTTTACTGAGGCAGGCGTGGAAGCCGCTCCTACCACCTGGGCTGAATTCCTTAGCGTATGCCAGAAGGTAAAGGATGCGGGATATATCCCCGTTACCAGTGATGATGCATACATCGTGTGCATGTTGGGTTACCATCTGGCCCGCCTGATCGGTGAAGAGGGCGTTAATGATGTGGTGATGAATGGCAAATGGGCGGAGGAACCTGCCGTGCTGACCGCCGCCAAAGCCTATGAAGAAATGGCCGCCTTGGGCTACTTTTCGCCCACCATCGGCTCCGCCGTATGGCCCATCAACCAAAATGGCGAACTGGCACTGGGTGACGCCGCCATGTACCTGAATGGTTCCTGGCTGCCCAATGAAGTAAAAGCCATGACAGGGCCCGATTTCGTATGGGGATGCTTCAGCTATCCCACAGTAGAAGGCGGCAAGACCGGCATTGAAGCTTCCAACTACGGCGCTCAGGTATACGCCATCAACAAAAACAGCACCGTTGCACCCGAGGCCTTTGAATTGATTACGTACATCACCAAGGGTGAATTCGATGCCAAGCTCTCCGTGGAATCCGTGGGCATTCCCGCCGATACCGCCAATGCAGAATGGCCCGCAATGCTGGCTGCCGTCAAGGATGTCATGGCCGGTTTGTCCACCCGCTATTCCTGGGCTGCCGGGATTGAAAACAACGTAAACATGACCCCCATCATCAAAGAAAACTTCCAGAAGCTGTGTGCCGGCAAATGCACCGCCCAAGAATTTGTGGACGCCATGGAAGCGGCGAGCAAGTAAACTTTCATGAATGAAGGGGCTGTCGCGCTTAGCTGCATAATGCATAAAGCTGATCGGGAGGAAGGAATTCGCGCCTACAGGCACGACCAAAGGGCTTTCCGATCGTCCTTTGGAAACCTTCGGATGCAATGTTCTTCTATATTTATGCATTATGCAGCTAACGCGACGGCCTGTTCTTTTTGTATTTGCTCCATAAACAGAAAAGGAGCGAGGCTTTTATGAAAAAAAGCAAAACGATGATTGTGGTATTTTTAACCCCTGCGCTCCTCTTTTTTTGCACCATCTTCGTATACCCTATTCTTCGTACAACGCTGATGAGTTTTTTTCATGTGGAAAACGTCACTGCGGGCATCGGCGCATGGAAATTTACAGGATTCAGCAATTATGTCACACTTTTAAGCACCAGCCTTTTCCGCATTTCCATGTGGAACCTGTTTCGCATTTGGGCGGCGGGCGGCACCGTGGTGATGCTGGTGGCGCTTTTGTTTGCGGTAATCCTAAACAGTGGTATCCGCTTCAAAAAATTTTTTCGGGCTGTCATCTATCTGCCGAACATCGTCAGCGCCGTAGCACTGGCTACCATGTGGCTGCAGTTTGTGTACAATACACGATTTGGTCTATTGACCAGTTTCTTTTCCTGGCTTGGCATAGACAGCCTTGCCGCCATCCAGTGGACGGAAGCGGGAGCCAAGTTCTGGTCGCTGCTTTTTGCTTACTGCTTTGGCATGGTAGGCTATCATATGCTAATTTTCTCCAGCGGCATCGAAAAAATCCCGGTGGAGTATTACGAAGCCTCCGCAATAGACGGAGCTTCCAGAATATCACAATTTCGTCATGTGACAATGCCCCTTTTAAAAGGCGTTTTGCGCACAAACATTACCATGTGGTCCATTACATCGGTAGGATTCTTTGTCTGGTCACAACTTTTTTCCACCGTTACGGCGGATACCCAGACCATCACCCCCATGGTATACATGTATTTGCAGGTGTTTGGCACAGGCAATGTGATTACCGAGCGCAATGCAGGCCTGGGTGCGGCCATAGGCGTGCTGCTTGGCATCTGCGTCGTTGCAGTCTTTGTATTGACCAACCGTGTGGTGAAAGATCATGAGCTTGAATATTAAGAGGGAGGTGCGGCCTGTGAGCCGGCGTACCCCCGTTAGAATCAATTGGAAAAAAGAAGCCCGCCTTCTTCCCGGATATCTCATTTTGGGAATATGGGTGCTGTTCACCTTTGTGTTGATCGGGTGGATTTTTGCGGCCAGCTTTTCCACCACCCGGGACATTTTCAAAGGCAATGCCCTTAAATTCCCCACAGGGCTGCATCTTGAGAATTATGTGAAGGCATGGACTTCCCAAAATGTATCCATCTTTTTTATGAATTCCATGGTTTATGCCAGCATATCCACCGTGGTGCTGGTGCTGGTTTGTGCCCCTGCAGCCTATGTATTATCCCGATTCAAATTTTTTCTAAACCATCCCATTCAAAGCGGGTTTGTGGCGGCCATGGGCATCCCTGTGGTAATGATCATTCTGCCCCTGTTTGGGGTGGTAACGCAGCTGCAGCTGTTGAAACAGGATATTACAACACGTCTGTTAATGATTTACCTGTATGTAGGCATTAATGTACCCTACACAACCATCTTTCTGTTATCCTTCTTCAGCAATCTATCCCGCTCTTATGAGGAGGCTGCCTCTATTGACGGCTGTCCGCCCATGCGAACCTTTTGGAAAATCATGCTCCCGCTGGCTCAGCCGGGCATTATTACGGTGAGCATCTTCAATTTTATCAACGTCTGGAACGAATACTTCATGTCGCTTATCTTTGCAAATTCCGACGCCCAGCGCCCGGTAGCCGTAGGGCTTTACTCCATGATCAATTCCATGAAGTATACCGGCGATTGGGCGGGGATGTTTGCATCGGTCATCATCGTGTTTCTGCCCACGTTTATCCTATTTTTGTTCCTGTCTGAAAAAATTATCGCCGGCGTTACAGGCGGCGGCGTGAAAGGGTAGCGCATGCGCATACAATGTTCCAGCATTACGGTTCCCATTACAAAGATCACGGGGACTGCTTCTTTGCCCGCCTTTCGAGACCGGGTGGACCGGCCCATTCGGGATGGAGGCCTCTTGCCTGAGGAGCGCCTGAACTTTGCCAAGGAGACGGGTTTTCGGGTGCTGCCCTACCAAATGCAGGATATATATGAGCCCATTCCCAAAGAAGCGCCGGTCAAAACAATTGTGATGGAAAATGAATGTCTTCGGGCGACCTTCCTGCCCTCACTGGGAGGGAGGCTGTATTCCTTATGGGATAAGGTTAACAACCGAGAGCTTCTTTTTTGCAACCCGGTTATTAAAATGGGCAACCTTGCGCTGCGCAATGCCTGGTTCTCCGGAGGCATTGAATGGAATTTTGGCCATTATGGGCATACCTACTTCACCTGCGAGGATGTGTTTTTCTCCTCCTGCCGGGATGACCGGGGCGGAGAATTCTTGCGCATGTATGTGTATGAGCGCTTGAAGCGGCTTGCCTTTCAGGTTGATTTTCATCTGCCGGAAGGGTCGGGCCATCTCATTGTCCATATGCGCATCACGAACCCTAATCCCGAGCCTGTGCCAATCTTTTTATGGACCAACACCGCGGTTGTAGAGGAGCCGGGGGCCCGGGTGTTTTCCGGTACCAGGGAAGTAATTTTTCAGGCGCAAAGCAACGTGCCCGGTGAAAGCCGGTTTATGCATGATGCATTGCCCTTCCCCGGCAGCGATGGCATTGACCATACCTATCCGTCCCTTATCCCCCATGCCGAAGAATACTTCTTTCAAAACCCTCAGGATACGGCCCATGCCTTTGAGAGCATTCTTTACCCGGACGGAAAGGTTATGTACGAGCGTTCCACCGGGAATTTCCCTTACCGGAAAATGTTCTGCTGGGGCTGTCACAAGGGCGGAAAGCGATGGCAGGAGCACCTGTCCAGGAAGGGTGAAGGAGCATACATCGAAATTCAGAGCGGGCTTTTCCGGTCTCAGCAGCATACGGAATTCATCGGCGCCAAGGAAACGATTGCGGTTACGCAGTTGTTCGGCGGGGGGCAATTGAACTATCCCGAATATACGGGGGATTACGAAACAGCCCGTAAGCGTATGGAAAATGAGATGCAAAGATGGCTGCCCCCACAAGAGGTTGAAAAGGAGCACGCAAGCTGCATGGCCCTGGCGGAGTGCGAATCAAAAGACATCCTTCATAAGGGCAACGGCTGGGGCGCCCTGGAAAAGCTCCGTGATGCTTCATACTTGCCCAAGCACCTTTTCTTTCCGCAGGACAGCTTGGGAGAGGAACAGGTGCCCTGGGTTTCACTGCTTAACAGGCAGCCCTTCCCCGGCGCAGCGAGTTACATGACCGCTCCGGAATGGCTTTCCCTCATGGAACAAGCGCTCGTCTCGCAGCCCCAGAACGCCGAGCTTCTCACCCATTGCGGAATTGCGCTTTACGAAAACGGCCAAAGGGAAAAAGCCAAGACCTGCTGGGAAAAAGCTGTTAAAATAAAGCCTCTCGCCCTGGCACTGCGGAATCTCTCCTATGCCGCGCATGCAGACGGAGATTTTGGGTGTGCCCTGTCCTTAATGGAGCAATCAATACATATGCTTATAGCACCCGAACACTCCTACGCTGAGGAATATCTGTCGCTGCTCAATGAAGCACAGGAATGGGCAAAGGCTTACGCCTTTTATCAATCGCTTCCCGATCGCCTAAAGGAGAGTGAGCGGCTGTCCATCCTGGCATGCTTCAGCGCGCTGGAAGTGAACGATGACGAATTTTTGGATAAGCAATTCGCCCGTACCTTTTGTGTCGTCAAGGAAGGGGAATTGGCCTTTGTGGAGCTATGGTTCCGCCGGGAAACAATGCGAGAAGCACAGAAACGCGGTGTGACACCTTCGCAGGAATTGCTGGAGGAAGTAAAAAAGACGCATCAGCTTCCCTATCATCTTGACTTTCGCATGCTTTCGGAATAATCATACCGGGAAGAGACTTATAGGCTTAATGATGGAGGAATGAAAGCATGCAAAGAGCTGCTTTTCAGTTTAGGCTCGATGGGGAGCCTATCTTTTGCGAACCCTTCGGCAACGGTCATATTAACGAAACATATATATTGAAAACTGATAGAAGCCATGCTTACATCCTGCAAAAGGTTAACCATCATGTGTTTCGGGATGTGCCTGCGCTTATGCGTAATATCGCTCTGGTGACCAGATATCTGGCATCTTATGATCCGGACCCCCGGCATGTGCTGACCTTGATCCCCACCAAAGATGGCGGGGACTTCTATTTGAATGAGAGTGGTGAATACTGGCGGGTGTACGACTTTATTACAGACAGCGTATGCCTGGACACGGCCAGCTCCGCCGAAAACCTGTATCAAAGCGGGGTGGCTTTCGGCCGGTTTCAGAGCATGCTTTCCCATTTTCCCGCAGACACCCTTTCTGAAACCATCCCCCATTTTCATGATACACCCTGGCGCTACGAAGCCTTGCATGAGGCCATCAGGAAAGATTCCGCAGGGCGTGCTCAGGAAGTTCAAAGTGAAATCGCCTTTGCATTAAGCCGCGAGGATGAAGCCGGCCTCATGGTGCGCATGCTCCGGGATGGTCAATTGCCGCTGAGGGTAACCCATAATGATACGAAGCTGAACAACGTCATGCTGGATGCTGTTACCTTCACCCCGCTGTGCGTTATCGACCTGGATACCGTAATGCCGGGCCTTGCCGCCAACGACTTTGGCGATACCATAAGATCCGGTGCTTCCACTGCCGCCGAGGATGAGAAGGATTTGTCGAAAGTTTCGCTATCATTGGAACTTTTTCAGGCGTATGCCAGGGGTTTTCTTGGCGCTTGCGGAGCGGGGTTAACACAAAATGAATTGGATACATTATCCATGGGTGCCAAGCTTATGACATTGGAATGCGGTGTGCGGTTCTTAACCGACTATCTATCTGGTGACACTTATTTTCGCATCCATCGCAAGGAGCACAACCTGGATCGCTGCCGTACCCAGTTCAAACTGGTGCTGGATATGGAAATAAAGTGGGATAAGCTGCAGGAGATCATCCGAAAGGAGTCGGGCAGGTAGCACGCATCGTCATAATTTTTTGCATTTAAAAAGCCTGCCATTTTGATAAAGCAGGCTTTTATGCTATAATGAAATCCATAGCAATTGTTATGATAAAATACAGAAAAAGCGAATCTTTGCAAGGGAGAAAAGCTATGGATACAGACAAGGCAGCATGTACTACCATTGATGAATATATCGCACAGTTTCCGCCTGAAGTGGAAGAAGTGATGCAGACGCTTCGAAAGGCAATCAAGGAAACGGTACCGGAGGCCCAGGAAAAAATCAGCTGGCAGATGCCCACTTTTTATCTTCATGGTAACCTTGTACATTTTGCCGCCCATAAAAACCACATTGGATTCTACCCTGGAGCCGAAGGAATCAGCGCCTTTCAGGAGGATATTGCCGGCTACAAAAGCTCCAAGGGAGCCGTTCAGTTCCCTCTAAAAGAGCCGCTGCCCCTTGATCTGATCCGCCGGATCGTACAGTACCGCGCCGCGCAGAATATTGGGTGGGCCCAGGAAAAAAAGAAAAAGAAGTAAGTACCTGCACGCGCTACAGGCCCACACCCTGGAGCGCGTGATTTTTTATTCTTTCCGCCAGGTCTTTGACTTTACCCTCAATTGTTTCGATAACTTCCAGAAACACTTCGTCGCTTTGCCCCGTCGGATCATTCAGCCCCCAATCCTCCCTGTGTTTGCAGGGAAGAAAGGGGCATTGTACGTTGCAGCCCATGGTGACAACGATATCCACAGGCGGTATATCTTCCAACAGTTTGGAACGCTGTGACGCTTCCATATCTATGCCGTAACGCTCATTTACCAATCGCACAGCATCTCGGTTGATGTGTGGTTTTGTTTCCGTTCCTGCCGAATAACTCTCAAAAGCATCCGCGGCAAAACGTTTGCCCAGGGCCTCGGCAATCTGGCTGCGGCAGGAGTTGTGAACGCAGATAAAAGCCACCTTGGGAACATTTTTCATGCTTCCGCCTCCCGTACAAACCATCCTTCGGTCTTGTTTGCAATCCGCACCAGCATCAGCATTACCGGCACCTCCACCAGAACGCCGACAATGGTAGCCAAGGCTGCCGGAGAGGTCGTGCCAAACAGAGCGATTGCCACGGCTACTGCCAGTTCAAAAAAGTTGGATGCTCCGATCATCCCCGCCGGAGCCGCCACATTGAACGGCAGTTTCAATATTTTTGACGCACCGTATGAGATGAAGAATATCAAAAATGTTTGTAAAATCAGCGGAATCGCAATCAGCAGAATATGCAGCGGGTTCTCCAGGATTACTTTTCCTTGAAAGGAGAAGATTAAAACAAGGGTCAAAAGCAGGCCGATGGTGGTTATGCCATCGAATTTCTTTACAAAAACATTTTCAAAATAGTCCATACCGCGGCGCTTGCTCACTATGACGCGCGTCAGAATTCCCCCTGCCAATGGGATCACAACAAAGAGAACAACCGATAAGAAAAGCGTATCCCACGGCACGGAAACATTGGAAACCCCCAGCAGGAATTTAACAATGGGCACAAAGGCAATCAAAAGAATCAAGTCGTTGGTAGCCACTTGCACCACCGTGTAGGCCGGATTTCCCCGGGTGAGATGGCTCCATACAAACACCATGGCAGTACAGGGCGCCGCACCCAGCAGCACCGCGCCTGCCAGGTATTCCTTGGCCAGGTCAGGCACAATAAGCCCTCGAAACAGCACATAGAAAAATAGGCTGGCAATACCATACATGGTGAAAGGTTTGATAAGCCAATTGGCCGTCCATGTAACAAACAAGCCCTTTGGGTTTTTGCCAACGTTTCGGATGCTCTGAAAATCCACCTTCATCATCATCGGATAGATCATGAGCCAGATGAGGATTGCAATGGGAATAGACACATTGGCATATTCAAACTGTCCAAAGAAGCTGGGAACCCCCGGAAGATACTTTCCGATCAACACCCCAGCCATCATGCAAAGAGCAACCCATAGCGTCAAATATTTTTGAAAAAACCCAATACCCTCCGCTTTATGATTCTCCATAAGATGCCCTCCCTTGCGTGAAAGGTCAGCGAACCTTCTTCAATATTTGAACAACTTCCTCGGTTTTGAGGACTTTTCCATAAGCAACAACCTTGCCGTCCACCACCAATGCGGGTGTTGTCATTACACCATAGGATGCAATCTGCGCAAAATCCGTTACATGGTCAATGGTGGTGTCCATATGCAACTGTTCCAGCGCCGCTTTCGTACTGGCCTCCAGCGCATTGCACTTTGCGCACCCCGAACCCAGCACCTTGACGGATGCCCCGGTTTCCTTGGCCATATTCGCTTCTTCCATCGACTTTTGGTCACAGGCTCCTCCACAGCAGCAAGACCCTTTATTTTCTTCCTTCTTTTTCCCGAAAAGTGCCATCTTCTTTTCCTCCTTATGTTTGTCGTTTCTTTAAAAGCCAAGATAGAACATGTAAAAGCCAATCAACAAAATTGCAGTCCCCATGAAAAATTTCAAGACTTTGCTGATCCTTCCATATCGCTCATTCCGGGTTAGCTTTTGCACAAAGCCGACGGATGTCCCGGCAATGAGTGAAAGCGTCCCATGTCCGATGGCATACAAAAGCAAGAGAAGTATTCCCCATAATACGTTTCCCTTTCCGGCAACAATGGCCAGCAGGGCGATCAATACGGGTGTAGCGCATGGAGAGGAGAAAATTCCGCCCAATATTCCGGCAATAAATGCCCCGGCAAATCCCCTTTTCGTATTCTTGGAGAGCAAATAGGTGGATGGAATCAAGTCAAAGATTTCCCATGTCTGCAAGGCCATCAGAACCATCAATACACCCAGCACAAGATACCACCATCTGGCTGAGGTCCCTATCAGATTCCCCATCAAAGATGCGGCGGTTCCCAAAATGGTGAAAGTAACGGCTGAACCCGCAACAAAGGCAATGGACAACCGAAACGCTTTTTTGGGCTCCTTTCCGGTTCCGCCTACATACCCTATGACCAAAGGTACGCTCGTAAGTGAGCAAGGGGAGAACGAGGTGATCACACCGGCCAAAAGTGCCAGAAAAGGGGCCAGCCATGCACTTTGCTGTATGGAGGTTCCAAGGGATTCAAGCAGGCTGTCCAATACTATTTCACCCCCATGTCCAAAAGAATGGAGCGCATTTGTTCCTCCGTCAAGCCGCCTTGATGTGTAGTAAACAGATGTTCCTTCGTATCCTTGTGCGAATAGATCGTGAAAGCGATTCCCAGCTTCTCATCAGGCACATAGGGTTTTCCATCCGCCGTATAAAAAAGCTGTGTTGGTATCACCTGCACGGGAAAATTCTGGGCAGCTTCCGGGTGTTTCCAGACATCCGCAAAATGGATGATCGCCTTTCCTTGCATTTCGGCATTCATTTTCTCGAGCACCGGCGCCATTTCCTTGCAAGGAATACAGGTGTCGGACCCAAAGTCAATAATCACCGGAAGTCCGTAAGCCTGGATCGTGGACAAATCCACTTCCGTAATTTCAAGAGGCGTGTTGAGGGCTGCTGCCGGCGGCTCGCTTTGCCTTTGCTTTAGAAGCCATATTCCCGCAATTGCGATAACAATGGCAAGAGGCAATATGATTTGGACCATTCTTTTATTGTTCATATCAACCCCCTGTACAGTTGCATGATCCATCGCAACAGGGACTTTTTTTGCCTGAAAAGAATGTTTTCAAATTACCCGGAAGCGCATAGGCCGATTGTTCGGCAGCAGGTTGTATGGCATAGATAGCTTTCAGGATGCCGTCCTCAATCATTGCCTTGGGCGGCTGGTCGTATTCCGTGCCTTCATAAACAAATACCCGGCACTCCATATCGCTGCCGCACAGGTCGCCGCAATCCTTGCAATTGTTTTCCTTTACATCCGTACAAATGTCCCTTCCGTTTACACGAATGGTAGGCGAACTTACAAAGCCGAATTCCTCCGCCATTTCCGGCGAAGTGATATTCACTTTCCGAACAGTCATTTCATATCCCAATGTACGTAAAACGGGATACAGTTCGGAAACAGTCTCATCCAGCGCGGTGTCCGTAGCCATACACCGCTCGCAGGTATGCAGATCCAGATACAGAAAGTCAATGGCTATCTTTTTTCCCTTTTCCAAAGCACAACCGCATTCGGCCTGTACAGACAGCGGCCGGCTGCCTTTGGGCGGAACCCACCCGGTATCGTCCCCCACATAGGTGATGGCTCCCTCGGGACATAAGTTGCCGCAGCCATGGCAATGGTCAATGCAGCCTGCCGGGTGTATAACCACAGGAGTTGGTGCCTTTGCCGCATCGTATACCCCATGATTGCATTGTCCGATACAAGTACCGCATTCCGCACAAGAACTGTAATCAATCACCGGATACCAAGCTTTTGCCATCGTCTTGCTCCCCCTTTATACGAACAAGAATTGAAACGCGTTAAAGAAATAGCCGATAATAATAATTCCTATTGTTACGATCCCAATGAACACACCCAGGAGCCTGGGCTTTACAGCCTTGCGCAGCATGATCATGGATGGCAGGCTAAGTGCAGTGACTGCCATCATAAAGGAAAGGATGGTGCCCAAGCCGGCGCCTTTGGCGAAGAGGCTTTCCGCCACAGGGATCGTGCCGAAAATGTCGGCGTACATGGGAACACCCACCAAAGTGGCCAGGATCACCGAGAATGGATTGTTGCCGCCAAGTATGGTTTGAATCCACGTTTCCGGAATCAGGTTATGAATGATTGCGCCAAGCCCTACACCGATCAAGATATAGAGCCATACTTTTTTAATCGTAGCCAGTGTCTGATCTTTGGCATAGATCAATCTGTCTTTGCGCGTGAGATCCGGCGCTTCGATATCCACCCTGCCGGCGGATTTTACGAAGCTCTCCACATATTTTTCCATACCGAACTTTTCAATCAGCGTGCCGCCGATCACCGCCAGAACAAGACCCACAACCACATAGGTAACCGCAACCTTCCAGCCGAAGATGCTCATAAGAAGAATAAGCGATCCCAGGTCCACCAGCGGTGAGGAAATCAAAAAGGAGAAAGTTACACCCACCGGCAGCCCCGCGCTGGAAAAGCCGATAAAAAGAGGAATGGAGGAGCAGGAACAAAAGGGGGTTACCGTGCCAAGGAGTGCCGCAAGGGAATTGGCCGTGACGCCATGAAAGCGGCCAAGTATCTTCTTTGTACGCTCCGGAGGGAAATGGCTTTGAATGTATTGAATCACAAAAATCAGCACGGAAAGCAGAATAAAGATCTTGATCGTGTCGTAAAAGAAGAACTGAATACCGCCTCCCAGCCTTCCCGTAAGGTCCAGCCCCAGGGCGGACACGGCATTCCCAATCAGTGTGTTAAGCCACTTCATTCCCAAAATCTCATTTTGAAAAAATAACCAAACGGTTTTTATAAATTCCAATTGAATTTCCCCGCTTTCTAGCCTCTATGCAAACGTACCGGATAAGTCTTTACCTAAGGCAGTCGCACTTTTCATTGCAGGTATCCGCATTATTCCTCGTCAGCATCTCCAACAGGACCTTCGCCTGGCTGCTTCCTTCCTCGCTGATGGAATAATATGTCCATTTGCCCTCGCTGCGGCCATTGACAATTCCGGAATCGCACAGAATTTTCATATGGTGGGACAAGGTGGACTGGCCAATGTGCAAGTTTTCCAGCAGCTTGCAGGCGCACTTTTCCCCGCTGCGAAGCATCTCTAATATCTGAAGCCGATTTTCATCGCAAAATGCTTTGAAAACCTTTGCATCTTGTGCATAGGAGCGCTCCATTTCGTCACCTCAAATCGAAAATAATAGATTTTACTGCTACAATATATGCTTCAAATCTATTTTTGTCAATGAATTTTTGAAAAAAATTCAAATATTATTTCCGCTCCAGTCAGTCATGCTTTGCTTATTCTTTATCAGGCGTTATCGCCATTATATGATAAATGATTGACATGGATAGTTGAACAGGATACACTGAATTTGCTTTTTGAATACCATATAAAAGGGTGTATCACTTGAAAAAACGCGATATTCTGCTGGTTCTGGCACTTATCATCTTGGCTGCAGCACTGTTCCTTTTTTCCCGGTTTGGGAAGTCATCTATCACTGACACGCCTCAAGCCCCCTTCATTACACCGGCTCCCGTAACAGATACAAGCACTGCTCCCCAACCGCAATTAACTGAAGCTGTGGAACCTGCCGGAACCGCAGCCCCCACGCTGGCCCCTGCGGATTGCTATCTATTAATAACCGTAGGCGATGTGGTGTTTGAACCGTACCCCATGCTGGAGGAACGGGACTTGCCCATCACACAGGTTGACGGAAAAAAGAATGTGGTGCATCTGACAACCCGCGGCTTTCATATGGCTGATGCAACGTGTGAAAACCATGATTGCGTGGAGCAAGGAGAAGTCACTTTGGATAACAGGGATGTGCGGATTCTTGGCAATATGGTCGTCTGCCTTCCCAATCAAGTGATGCTGCAATTGTTAACCCCTGAGGAAGCCCGCGTTGTATGGGAAAATGCTCACGGAAAAGAATCAGAGTAACATTTCTGGATAGGAGCTTAAGCGATGAATTACAAAATAGGAGAATTCTGCCGCTTGCTAGGCGTTTCACCTGATACGCTGCGTTATTATGAACGCCGCCGCCTGATCTCCACCCACAAAAATCCTGAAAACCAGTACCGTACATTCACAAAGCAGAATGCGCTGGATATCTGGAATCTGCAAATGCTAAGAAGCCTGGATATGGGCCTGAAGGACATTGACGCCTTGCATGGGCAGGATACTTTTGAGGAACAAGCCCGGTGGCTTCATGACCGCGAAAAGGCACTTGCGGAGGAAATTGAACGCCTGCAGATGAAGCGCAAGCGGTTTACACAGCTTTCTCTGCTTTACGATGCCGCAAAAAACGTAAACCAGGTTGAATTTCAACCAGCGATGCACGCCAATTATGCGGTTTATATCATGGGTGACAGCGAACCTGTAAAAGAGGATATCCTTCATGAGATGCCACGATGGATCGACTGCCTGCCTTTCACCTATTTTGCCGTCGGCATTCCCCTACAAAGCATGATGGATGATACGCCTTCCCTGCATATCCGGCTGGGATTAGGTATACTGGAAGAAAACGTAGAGAAGGCTGGGATTCCCATTCCAGCCCACGCAGAATACATGCCAGCTTGCCCCTGCATCCAGATCGCGCTGCGCACGAATGATATCTTCTCTTTGACAAAGCTGGATATGGCGCCCCTTTACGCATACGCCAAGGCCAGCAAGCTATGTTTGTGCGGCCCCGCAGCCGGGCGCATTATCTGTTCCACGCACAAGGCCAGTAAAAATGAATACATCGTTGGCCTTTCCGTCCCTGTCCAATCGCAGCCAAATATCCCTTGACCTTGGAGCCGCTCCAAGGTTTATAATTTGTTATATGCTTCACAATCTATTTGAAGCAGACAAATCAAGGAGGGTATGGAGATGCGAAAGGTTCTTTCCCTAATCCTCGCCGCTGTTTTGATGTTGAGTGTGTTTGCTGCTCCGGCTTTTGCCGCAGTTTACACCGCAGGCACCTATACAGCCTCGGCGCAGGGCAATAATGGCCCCGTTGAAGTCAGTGTAACGGTAAGTGACAGTGCGATTACCGCAGTTGAAGTGACTGCACACAGCGAAACGCCCGGTATCAGCGACCGGCCTATTGCTGACATCCCCGCTGCCATCGTGGCGAACCAATCCCTGGCGGTTGACACGGTTTCCGGCGCAACCAACACGTCCAAAGCCATTCTGGCGGCTGTGGAAGATTGTGTAAAGCAAGCCGGCGGCGATGCAGAGGCCCTCAAGGCCGTTGAAATTGCTGCAGCTCCCGTGGAGGACATCGAAGCTACTTACGACGTTGTTATCTGCGGCGGCGGCGGTGCCGGCCTGTCTGCAGCCCTTTCTGCCCGTGAAGCCGGTGCCAGCGTTGTAATCGTAGAAAAGGCCGGTTCTTTGGGCGGCAACTCCCTTCTGGCCGGCGGCGCGTTTAACGCCTGCGATCCCGAGCGCCAGGCAACCGTTGAGATGAGCGAATCCCTGCTCAACGAGCTCAAGAGCTACCTTGAACTGGACGAAGCCAATTTCGGTGCTTTTGCCGATACGCTCAAGACGGTTAAGGAACAGATTAACACCTACCTTGCCGGTGACACCTCCAAGGTGTTTGACAGCCCTGAACTGCACATGCTGCACATCTATCTGGGCGGCAAGCGCACTGGCCTGGACGGCACGGTAATCGAACCGGATCTCGCTCTGGCCGATACATTTGCCCATAACGCCAATGACGCCCTGAACTGGGCAGCCTCCTATGGTGTTGAATGGAGAGATCAAATCAGCACCGTGCTTGGCGCTATGTGGCCCCGTACCCACGGCGTTGCCAATGACAAGATCACCATCACCTTTGAAAAGGCCGCCCGTGCTGCTGGTGTGGAAATCATGACCGATACCCGGGCAACAGAACTTGTTATGGAAAACGGCAAGGTTGTGGGCATCAAAGCTACCACCACCACCGGTGCCAACGTTGTCCTCCACGCCACCAAGGGCGTAGTCCTGTCCACAGGCGGTTTTGCCGCCAATGCGCCCATGGTTGTGAAATACAACAACTATTGGGAAGGTTTGGCTGACACAATGCCCTCCACCAACGCCCCCACCATTACCGGTGACGGCATTGTGATGGCGGAAGCTGTTGGCGCCAACCTGACCGGCATGGGCTTTGCCCAGTTGATGCCCTCCTCCCATCCGGTGGACGGCTCCCTCTTCAGCGGCATCTGGGGCAGCGCTGAAACCCAGGTTTTCGTAAACAAAGAAGGCAAGCGCTATGTGAACGAATATTCCGAGCGTGATGTTCTTTCCAAGGCCGCCCTGGAACAGACCGATGGCATTTTCTATATCATCTGCGACAACAAAATCGCAAAGAATGCTGATGTTGCCGGTATGGAAGCCAAGGGCAATGTAGTATCCGCCAACACCCTGGAAGAGCTTGCTGAAAAGCTTGGCATCCCCGCAGATACCTTCGTTGCCGAAATCGAGAAGTACAACGGCTTTGTGGATGCTCAAAAGGATGATGACTTTGGCAAGGCTCTCTTTGGTGAGAAGATTGACGAAGCTCCCTTTGTAGCCACTCCCCGTTCTCCCTCCCTGCATCACACCATGGGCGGCGTGCAAATTGACACCGATGCCCATGTGCTGGATACGAATGGTACAATCATCCCCGGCCTCTACGCTGCGGGCGAAGTGGTGGGCGGTCTCCATGCCGGCAACCGCTTGGGCGGCAACGCCATGACCGAATTCCTGGTATTCGGCCGCATCGCCGGTGCAAGCGCCGCTAGCGAAAAGTAATCATATATCCATCCAAATGCACTTGGCCGCCCCGAAAATCGGGGCGGCCATTTTGTATGGAGCAGCTTCTTCCTGATATGCCGTTGGCAAGAAGCTTCCCACTTTACAGACCATCCTATTCCTGCCCCAATTTCACCATAACGACTTCGGGAGGATTGAAGATTCTGGGCAGCTTGGGATAGTACGACACACCCCGACTGACGATCATGGCAGTATCCCCCGCTTGGTACAGCCCGCCCGCATATTTGGGATACCAGCCTTGATTTGGCGCATACAGCCCGTTTATCAATAAAGGTATCCGAACCTGCCCGCCATGGGTATGCCCTGAAAGCACCAAATCAAATGGATACTGTCTATACAAATCAATAAAGTCCGGACGATGCGCTAATAAAATATTATAGGCATCCTCCTCCAACCCGTGAAAGGCATTGTATAGCGCCTTCCCAAAAAGATCACTCCTTCCCTGATATGGCACATCCGGATCCTGTATGCCGCACAGGTTGATTTGCTGCCCCCGAATTGTTAACGGAATGATATCCCCCTCCATCACCGTCACGCCATAGGATGCAAACAGCGTTTTTACTTGCGGATAATCCGCCCGCCACATATCATGGCTGCCAGACACGTAAAAGGAGGGCGCCAGACCTTTGATGCCCTTCAAAAATTGAATGGTTCCTTCCAACGGGTTGACATCGTCTGCAATATCCCCCCCAAGCAAAATGAGATCAGGTTTCTGGGCAGCAAGAACTGAAATAATATCTTTTTGATTTTCTCCATAGATGCAGCTATGTAGATCGGTAATCAATACGATACGAATGACATCGTCATGATTGAGTTTATATGAGCTTACGGTATATTGCCTCACTGTCAGCCCCCGATAAAAAGCCCAGGCGGTTAAAAGCCCCAGTGCAAGGATAGCCGCTATTATGGTGCGCAGTATTTTTCGTTTGTACAGTGGCTTTGACACATAGTCTCTCCCTTCCCTCATTTGTGCTTTGCCTCGCCCTTTTTTTCCGATTGACCAATGCCAATTTATCCACAGCATGCCTGTTTGCACACTTCGGACACACTCATCAACAGTTTCGCAAATGCTGGGATACCCATGCGATCAGGGTCGTCAAGCCACAGAGTCATGGCGGCAGATGTCATGCGACGGCAATAGGGTCGCGCCGCTTCTGGAACATCGGCCGATAGCAGGACATAAAACACATCATCCGGGTTCTTGGCGGCACGATTTCGGTAGAGTTCCTTGGTGGTTTCTTTGTTCAGGATACATGCGCGATCGATGTTGCAAAGCGCGTGCTCAAGCGCCAGGGTTAGCCTTTCTAAGGCCGGCGTATCGGGGCACCACAGGGATTCGTAAACGTTCTGGTTCACTTTTTCCATATCGCGCAGGACATCCTCCGGGCAGCGATAATACTTGTAGAAGGTGGTTCGGTTGACTGCGGCTTCTCTGCACAATTCCGCTACCGAGATGGTTTCCAGTTCCTTATGCTTCATTAGGGACAACAGATTTTCCGCAATAATCCGTTTTGTCAGCCGGACTCGTTGGTTTTCCATCGAGCGCCTCATCCCTTCGATATTTTTCGGAAGTGTTGTAAAATAAACACTTTTCATTAAGCTGTAGTTTCCACAACATTCCTGAAAATCCTGCTGATTGTCAGCCTGCACGGTTTTTTGATATCCTTTTAACAAACTCGAGAAAAGGAATGGATAAGGAGGCTATCCGAACATGGAGAGGAATCTAAGGAAATGGCTGTCTCTGTTTTTGACGCTGGCAATGCTTTTCAGCATGGCCGCAGTGACGACAGCCGAAAGTGCCGACGGTATTTATGAAGGCGCAGCACAGGGCATGAACGGCCCGGTAAAGGTTTCCGTCACCATTTCCGGTGGCAAAATCACCGAGGTGACAGTGCTTGAGCACAGTGAGACCGCCGGGATCAGCGATCCGGCGATCGAGCAGATCCCCGCTGCAATCGTTGCGGCAAATTCCACCGAGGTGGACGGCGTCAGCGGTGCCACCATGACTTCTAATGGCATCAAGAACGCTGCGGCGGCTGCGCTCTCCGGCGAAATGCCCGAAGAGGTTACCGAGATGCTGGTGCCTTTTGAGCAGACGGACGTCATCGTGATTGGCGCGGGCATTGCTGGCATGGTTTCGGCAGTGCGCGCGTCTCAGCTGGGCGCAAACGTTCTGATCGTGGAGCAGTCCGCTGCGGTTGGCGGTTCCGGCAAGTTTGCCGGTGGCTCGCTGGTGGGTGTGAACACCCTGCAGGAGGCCGAGAACGGCATCAAGGATTCTCCTGAACTGCTGATGGAGGACTTTGTGACGCTGGGCGGCGAAGGCAACAACAATCCCGCCCTGGCGCAGAAGTTTGCCGAAACCTGCGGTTCTGCGGTGGACTGGCTGGATACCTACGTCGGCGTGAACTTCGGCACGCGCGTGCCCACCACCGGCGGCTATATCCCGCTAAACGTAGCACGTGTCCATTATGCTGTTCCGGAAAACGGGGACGTTTCCCTATCCAGCGGCAAGGGTGGCACCGGGTATGTGAAGGCACTTTCCGCCAAGCTAGACGAGGCCATTGCGGCTGAGAACGCCTGTCTGATGCTGAACACTCGCGTAACGGAGGTACTCAGCGAGGACGGTGTTGTGACTGGCGTGAAGGCCACCAACGGCTTTGGCGAGCGGACCTATCTGGCACCCTCTGTCATCATCGCGACCGGCGGTTATGGCGGCAATGAAGCTTGGCTGAAGGAGTACAACTTCACAAACGTGCTGACCACGACCCCCGAGACCGCCACGGGCGACGGGTATAACTTTGCCCGTGATCTGGGCGCAGCCTTTAGCGGTATGGACTGGTGCTCTGCATACGCAGGCGGCATATACACCGGCACCTTTACCAAAACCTTGAGTGCCAATCTTTATACCTATCATCAGCCCATTTGGGTGAACGAGCAGGGCGAGCGTTTCATCAACGAGCCCACTGCCGATTCCACCCAGAAGTCCAACGCATGGACAGACGCCTCCAACAACGTCGTGTTTGTCATCTACAACCAGTCTATGGTGGAGAAACCTGCCGACATACTCTACGGCACAACGGATGCCCAGGCAACGTTCGACGAGCTGCTGGCTGCTGGTGAGGTGCTGTTCCAGGCAGACAGCATTGCAGAGCTGGCCCAGAAAATGGGCGTGGAAGAGTCTGCTCTGACCGCGACGATTGAAGCCTATAACGCAGCCTGCGCAGGTACTGCGGAAGATCCCTTTGGCCGTACCGACAATATGATCGCCCTGGAAGACGGCCCGTTCTGCGCTGTGAAGACGATCCCGTATGTGATGCTGACGGCTGGCGGTCCCTCCATGAATGAGAATGCACAGCTGCTGCGTGAAGACGGTTCGGTCATCGCAGGCGTCTATCAGTGCGGTGAGATTGTCGGCAGCAACAATATTGCCGGTCATTCCTCCGTGGGTGGTATGGCACACGGCAACTGTGTTACCTGGGGCATGATTGCCGCAGAAAACGCGGTAGCATACGCCAGTGAGACGAAATAGTATAGTTATCATTCAGTGATGGACAATCCCTCAAGATTGGATAAGCAGCCTTGGCCCAGCATGTCATGGGGTAAGGCTGCTTCTACCTTGAAAGGCTTTGATGCATATAAACTTTCTTTGATTCCTCGTTTGCCCAAATTTAATCCTTCTCGGAATTCATTCAGCTATTAGGCAAAAGCTAAAAACAAGTAACAGCTTCAACAACTTTTCAGCCGATTAACGCCCGGAAAACTAAATACTGGCCACTTTTTCCCTTGTGAAGTCCATCCCCCTATGCTGTTCCGCCGTGATTCCAAACCGGGTGCCAGCATCCCTTCGGGGTAATTTAGATTACCATTTATGAAAAAATTGATCACACCAATTGTCGATATCAGTATCATCATCAGCGTTAATAAACTGCTGCAACTCGGCTTTCATGGCATTGTACATAGCCAATGCATCTTGTTCATTGCTTGCAAAAGCTGTATGGGCCATAAGTCCATATATTCCACATGTTATTCCGTATGGTGTATGCCCACCCTTTTCCAACGTAATACGGCAATAACTCTCATACTCTTCATCTCGGATAATGATCCCATTCTCCGATCCTATTGTTCCAATAGAGGAGCCATTTTCGACTTCATGCCAGCCCATTTAAAAGATACCTTCCCCTATTCAGCAGTTATGCCTTTTTTACTATGTTGTTACTTAATCAATATGGGATATTAGAACCTATTTTCGCTCGAATGCAAACTCGTTTATTATGTTTAGCAAGATGTACGGAAGCCCCCGGTATACTTTGCAAACCATCCCCGACGTTATACAGCCGGATCATTACCATGCCTTTGGAAGGGTCAACCGTGCGCCTGCCCGGGTAATGATTTATATAAAGAGGAATGTGGATAAGCTGAAGGAACGCTTCCGGGTATCGGAGCACCCCTTCGGTACAATCAAGTTCTATGACGGCGCATACTTCTTCCTGTGTAAAGGGAAAGAAAAAGTGGCAGCCGAAACCTCACTGATGTTTACTTCCTACAACATCCGCCGGGCGATCTCGCTGGCGGGCGGGGTACAAAACCTGATAAGGCGGATGACGGCAGCAAAAACGCGAGCCGAAAGCCAAGGGGTATTTATGTCAATATGAAGGAAATGATAAAGCAATAATTCAAATATATGTGTTAAGCAGGCTATTTTTA
>JAEVYX010000032.1 GCA_023392515.1 Bacillota bacterium
TTCATCAGGGATACCAGATGCTCTTTCTTCCCGCTGAACCCTCTGGCCACAAACCCTGCTCCGGCTGCAATAGCCACAAGAACGGGGTTCAGGGGCGTATTGGCGCTGCCCTGGGGCTGTACGCCGGTGACCATCCCCTCCATGGAGGTGGGGGAGGCCTGCCCCTTGGTCAGTCCGTAGATTTGATTGTCATGGACGAAGTGGGTAATATCCACATTTCGGCGTATGTTATGCAAAAAGTGATTTCCGCCCTCGCCGTAGGAATCGCCGTCGCCTGTGTTCACAATAACCGTAAGGCTTTCGTTGGCGATTTTCGCCGCTACCGCTGCGGGAAGCGAGCGGCCGTGCAGCCCGCAAAAGGTATTGGCGCTGATATATTGGGGTGTTTTGGCAGCCTGGCCGATGCCGGCAACCATCAACACCTGATAGGGGTCCTTACCCATTTCTTCCAGGGCGGTTTTCAAACAGGCCAATATGCTGAAATTGCCGCAGCCGGGGCACCAGGCTGTGTCATAGGTGCAGAATGTATTGCTGCTCATTGCGCTTCCCCCTTCATGATCCTCTTTGCAATTTCTTCCCCGGACAGCTGGCGGCCGTCATACTTCAACAGGGAATCCGTGCAGGCAATGCTGGTGGTTTCGCGGATCAATTGCGCCAATTGCCCGGTGGCATTTTGTTCCACATTGATAAGACGGCTTGCCTTCCCTGCTTTTTCACGAAGCAATTTTTCCGGAAGGGGGTAAATGTCCCCAAAGACAAGGGCGGCATATTGCTTTCCTGCCTTCTGGTTGAGAAGCTTCACCGCTTCCGCCAAGGGGCCGTACATGGAGCCCCAGCCTAAAAGAAGGGTATCGAAGGTCTCGGGGCCAAGGAAGACCGGTTCCTGAAGCTCTTTCCTCAATTTATCCAGCTTGCGCATGCGTTTGTCCATCATCTGGGTGCGGACAAGGGCGGACTCGGTAATAAAGCCCCGTTCGTCATGCTCATCACTGTCCGCTGCCACAAAGGCCTTTACCCTGCCGGGAATCATGAGGGGCGAAATGCCATCCTCCGTGAGCCGGTAGCGGAGGTATTCCCCATCCGCTTCGGGGGCGGGAACAGGCTTTTGCAGCTTATCTAAATCAAAAGGTTCCACGGTGGCGCTGGCATCCCCCAGGTATTGATCGCTGAGCAATAGCACAGGAATCTGATACTTTTGGGCGATTGTAAAGGCCCGGGCGGTTTGATAAAAGGCGTCCGAAGCATTCCGCAGTGCCATAACCATCCGGGGGAACTCCCCCTGGGAGGCAGAAATGATAAATTTCAGGTCGCTTTGCTCAGTTCTGGTAGGCAGCCCCGTGGCAGGGCCGGGGCGCTGCACATCCGCCACAACCAGGGGGATTTCCGCAATGCCCGCTAGTCCCAGCGCTTCCACCATCAGGGAGAACCCGCCCCCGGAGGTACCTGTCATGGCTTTGGCCCCCGCAAAGGATGCGCCGATAGCCATATTGATGGCGGCAATTTCATCCTCCGCCTGCTCGACAACGATGCCGGCCGCCTTGGCTTTATCTGCCAAATATTCCATAATGGCTGTAGAAGGGGACATGGGATAGGCGGAGTAAAACTGCAGCCCTGCCGCCAGCGCACCCAACGCCATGGCCTTGCTGCCGCTTAGGAGCAGCCAGTCGCCATAGGGACCCGGAACATGGGGGAAACGTTCCTGTGCCAATTCAAACCCCTGGGCGACGGCCTTCATGTTGACTTCCACATAAGCTTCTTTGACGGCTTCCCTGAATACCGTCTCAGCTTCCTGAAGGGTTTGTCCAAATAATCTTAATACGGCACCAACGGCAATGCTGCCCGCAACCCGGGGATTGCCCAGGGCCTTGGCCATATCCTCCATAGGCAGGCGGATCGCCCGTTCATCCTGCACATTCAGCTTTGCGTCGCACAGGATAAACCCGTTTTCCGTCAGCTGCCCCTTGTGCAGTTCCACGGTTTCTTCATTGAGCGCAATCATGCCGTCATACCGGTCACTGTGGCACAGGACGGGCTCCGTACCGAAGCGGATGGCACAGAAATTGTGCCCGCCCCGGATACGGGACATAAAATCCCGCAAGGTAAAAACGCTGTAGCCCGCCCGCTTGAAAAGCTTTTCCAGGATGGCCGCCGTGGTGTCGATGCCTTGCCCGGCCGCGCCTCCAATAAGTAGGTTGTACATGGAGTCCCTCCTGTCGATATTATTTGTGCATAAAGATCGGTGTGGTTTTCCATTAGGTAAGTGCAGCGTGAAACGGAAAAAGAGGTGGAAAAAGGGCAGGGAGGTTTGCCATTGCCAAATATAGCCTTATTCTCTGTTCTTCAAAAGCTGCGTGAAACCCTCCTTATGGCGAACCGCATGGTGCAGCCTCTTTTTGGGCTGCTTCAATTTGCATATGTTTAAACGATGACAAAGCTTACGAAGGATGTAATGGACAGGGTACGGATAAGTGAAACGTAAAATGATGGCTTTACCCACATTTGCGCTGTATGTACTGTGTGTGCTTGAACCAAAACCGTGAAATTCCGGCGCACATAAAAAAAGCCTCCCGCAAAAGGAGACTTCTTATTGGCAAAATTATTTGTCTGTTATGGAAGGACAGCGGAAACTCCTCAAATATGATAGGCGTCGCACACCTCTTGCGCGTCTCCGATCATCTTCACCTGGCCGTGCTCCAGCCAAACCACCCGGTTGCACATATTCCGGATCTGATCCAAGGAGTGGGAAACAAAAAGCACTGTTGTGCCGCCTCCCATCAGTTCCATCATCCGAGCGCGGCTCTTGCGCTGAAAAGCTTCGTCGCCTACAGCCAGTATTTCATCCACGATCAGAATATCAGGCTTAACCATGGTGGCTACGGAAAAAGCCAGTCGCATCAGCATGCCGGAGGAATAGGTTTTGATGGGCATATCAATAAATTCTCCCAATTCCGAAAACGACACAATTTCATCGTACCGGTTGAGAAGGAAGTCCTTGGAATAGCCCAGGATGGCTCCGTTCAAGAAGATGTTTTCCCGGCCGGAAAGCTCCATATCAAAACCGCTGCCCAACTCCAGCATGGGCACGACCCGGCCTGCGGCCACCGCCTTGCCCGATGTAGGCTTGAAGATGCCGGATATCACTTTCAATATGGTGCTTTTTCCGGAACCGTTCCGGCCGATAATGCCGATTACTTCGCCCTTTTGCACCTGGAAGCTGACGTCTTTAAGGGCCCAGAATTCCTCCACTTTTTGCTCGCGTTTGAGAAAGTGAAGCATCCATTCCTTCAGGCTGGTGGTCTTATTGGCATCCATCCGGAACCGCATGGATACATGGCTTACATCAATAATCGGTTGCATGAGGCGGCCCTCTTTTCTAAATTACAGATAGAATACAAACTTATCCTGGTTCTTTTTAAAGGCCCACAGCCCCAGCAGAAGCGGCACGAAGGCGCACAATGTACAATACAAATAGGTGATGGGCCCGGGGGAGATGCCGCCCAGGGTAATGCAGCGCATGAAGTAGATGAATTGATACATGGGGTTCATGTGGTAAAACTTGATAAGCGCCGCGGGGATGATGGATTCCGGATAGAATATGGGCGTTAAATATGTCCATAGCAAAGCGATGATGGTCCACAGAAACTGCGTGTCACGGAAAAAGACCATGGAGGTGGAAAGAAGCAGGCTCATGCCGATACAAAACACCATCAGGAATACAAGCACCAGCGGCATAAGCAAAAGCGCCTTGGTGAAAGGAACCTGCATGATTGCCATCATGCCAAGCAGGGGGACGAGGGAGATAACCAGATTGATTCCCGAGGACATGACCCGGGTGACAGGATAGATGTACTTTGGCATGTATACCTTGGTAATCAGCGAAGCATTGCCCACGATGGAGCCCAGCCCCAGGCCCACAGACTCGGTGAAGAAATTGAACAGCACGATACCCGTCATCAGGTAGACAGGGAAATTTTCTATGCTGGATTTAAACAAGGTTGAGAATACCACATACTGTACTGCCATCGTCAGGATCGGATTCAGAAAGCTCCATAACACCCCTAAAAAGGAGCGCTTATACTTGATTTTAAAATCCCGGCTCACCAATTGGCCGATAAGGAAACGGTATTGTTTGATAAGCATGACAGCGGTCAGTGTAATGCTGCGCTTTTCTTCCCTTTCCCTTTTTGCCAGTATTATCAGGTAGAAGGCAAGGAGAAGGGCCACGATTCCGCTCACCGGCCAATACACTTTGCCGGCTGTCAATGCCACACGCTCTGTAGCACGCAGACAAAGGCTGCCCAGCATGGTTTGCCCGTTTACCAAAAAGTTTGATGATTGAGTGGATATTGTAAACCGGCCTGTATTGATTCCATTTCCGCTGAAGATTGTAATTCCTTGCCCTTCGGGCACGCCTGAAGCTGTGACCCGAAGGCTGATTTCCTGGCCCTCTTTTACCCGGACAGGCTCGGAAAAGAAAAAGCTGTACCAGTCGTCCTTTGTTACCTGCGTATTGTCAAGGGACGCTTCCCCCAGCACCGTCTCGCCGTCCATCAGGGCAAGATGGGTGATGCCTCCGTTTTCCCGGCCGTTGGGGCCCATATACAACTCCAATTCCAGCACATGGGTCTTTAGCGGGATATAGGGCTGCAAAACCGTGGTGCCGTCGTTTACGACGCCAATAGTGGTTTGTGCGGAGACGGGTGATGTGACCTCCGTCAGATAATTCAGCTGCTCATGGGCGATCCAATAGAATAACAGGATGCATAAAGCATATCCGATCAGAATATATGTATATGCCTTATGCCAGCCGGTGGTGCGCCGTTCCATGCTTTCACCTCAGTTATTATCAATAAACCATGCCAGTATATCACTCTTTTTATATCTTTGAAAAGGGAAAAATCGGGAAGGATGTTTCTTTACGGCATACAGAACCTACCGCTGGCAGCTTTCCCCGCATATACACCGGCGCAAAAGTTCTTCCGTGTTTTTTTGCCCCAAGGCCCACATGAGCTTTGTTACGGCGGCCTCGGTAGTCATGTCCTGGCCGGAAAACACATGGTCCGAAAGAATATGACGGCCTACCTCGTATACGGAAAAGTCGGCCTTTTCGTACAGGCATTGGGTGACCACCAGCACATACAGGCCGTTTTCGGCCAGCATTCTCAATTTGTCTACCAGGTTACGCCGTATAAAATGCAAGCCGCCCAGGCCAAAAGCCTCTATCACAACGCCTCGGTAGCCTGCGGATACAATCCAATCGAATACATCCGGCAATGTGCCCGGCATCAGCTTCAAAAGAAATACCCGAGGGTCAATTTCATCCAGATATTGATACGCGCCCTGTACCGGCTGGGGATAGGCGAAATGCACCCCGTCCCCGTCCACATGTCCCGCAGGCGGCGCATTGACACTGTCAAAGGCGTCAAAACTGGTGGTCCGTGTCTTGACTGCCCGCACCCCGGATATGATTTTTTGATGGAAAGCGATATATGTTCCCTCCACGCCCTCCAAGGCTGCGGCAAAGGCGCAGTGCAGGTTGGGTATGGCGTCGGACAGGGGATGGGTGATGGGCAACTGCGATCCTGTAAACACAACGGGCTTGTGATGGCCTGACAGCATAAAGCTTAATGCGGCAGCGGAATAGGCCATTGTATCGGTTCCGTGGGTGATAACCACCCCGTCGCAGCTTTCCAAGGCGTCATGGGCAGCCTTTGCAAGGATCCGCCATTCTTCCGGCTGGATGTTGCTGGAGTCCAAGGAGAATACATCCCGGCATACCACGTGACAAAGATTTCCCACCTGAGCCAGGCTGCAAAGCTCTTCCCCGGAAAGGGCCGGAGCCAGACCGTCCTTTGTGGGGGCGCTGGCAATGGTACCGCCTGTAGCCAGCAGGGCGATTTTCTTCATGGGCGGGAGCGCCTCCTTTTTTCATAACGCCGGGCTGAAAACAGTATAGCATATCCTTCAAAATGGGAAAACAGCAAATTTATGCGGACATTGCAAATACGGCATGGAAATGATATGATCCTGCCATAGAAAGGAAGGGGAACGGCAATGCGACTCAACTACAAAAGAACCCTGTTGGTGGGTCTTGCGTTTCTTTCGGTCTCTGCATTCTGGCAATTATACGACGCCATTATCCCATTAATCCTGAAAAATACCTTTGCCATGGGTGATGGGGACGCCGGCGTCATCATGGCGCTGGATAATGTGCTGGCCTTGTTTATGCTGCCCCTGTTTGGTGCCCTGTCGGATAAATGCCGGGCCCCCATGGGCAGGCGCATGCCCTTCATCCTTGCGGGGACCGCGGCCTCCGCTGTACTCCTGACGCTATTGCCTGTGGCAGACAATCTGCAAAATGCCGTTTTCTTTTACGTAGTATTGGGGCTATTGCTCATTGCCATGGGCACCTACCGGTCTCCGGCAGTTGCCTTGATGCCGGATGTCACGCCCAAGCCCTTGCGTTCCAAGGGCAACGCCGTTATCAACCTCATGGGGGCGCTGGGCGGAATCTTTTCCTTGCTCGTCATCAAGCTCCTGGTCAAAACATCGGAGGATGTGGGGTTCCGGACAGACTACAGCCTTGTTTTTCTGATTGTGGCTTTGTTTATGGCCGCGGCGGTGGCGGTGCTGGCCTTTACGGTCCGGGAGCGTAAGCTTTCGCAGGAGATTGGGGAAGCTGATCCCGAAAAGGCGGAAACCAGCCCTGCGGCCAAGAAGGCCGAAAAGATGTCCCCGCCTCTTTTCCGCAGCCTGATATTGATTTTGTGCTCCGTATCCCTTTGGTTTATGGGCTATAATGCCGTAACAACCGCCTTTAGCAAATACGCCCAGGAAATGTGGGGCAAAGGCGCGGGGGATGCGGCCATGTGCCTGATGGTTGCCACCGGCGGCGCGATTTTGTCCTTCATACCGGTTGGCTTTTTGTCTGCCAGGTTTGGCCGAAAGCGCATGATACAATTCGGTGTCGCCTTGCTGGCCGCCTGCTTTGCCGCCGGGACAGCGTTTACGGATTTTACGCCGGTGCTGTACGGCCTGTTTGCCCTGGTGGGCATGGCCTGGGCTTGCATCAATGTCAACAGCTATCCCATGGTGGTGGAGTTAAGCCGCGGGTCTGATGTGGGCAAGTATACGGGGTATTACTACACCTTCTCCATGGCCGCCCAAATTCTGACGCCCATACTCTCCGGGCAGCTATTGGAGCATGTGGGGTATTGGACGCTGTTCCCTTATGCTGCGGGAATGGTGGCGTTATCCTTTATAACCATCAGCCTTACCCGTCACGGGGATAACCGGCCGGAACCGCCCAAGAGCAAACTGGAAGCCTTTGATGTGGGGGACTAAGTTATGACTGTGTTCATCATCATGCTGCTTCTTGTTGGGCTTTATCTTTTTCTGATTGCGCCAAACCGTCCGGGAAAGGATTTTTCCCGGCTGCTAAAAGTGGACTATGCCCACCGGGGCTTGCACGGCCAGGAGGCGGATGTGCCTGAAAATTCCCTGGCCGCTTTTCGAAAAGCGGTGGAGGCAGGGTATGGCATTGAATTGGATGTGCAATGTACGCTGGATGGTGTGCTGGCGGTTTTCCACGATGAAACGCTGAAAAGAATGTGCGGTGAGGAGAAACGCCTGGCGGATTGCACCATGGAAGAACTTCAAACGTATGCTCTTTCAGAAACCGGTGAGCGCATTCCGTCCTTTCAGGCGGTATTGGAGCTGGTTGACGGGCGGGTGCCCTTAATCGTAGAAATCAAACCCTATCAAAACGTACAATCGCTTGCCGCTGCCGTTTTTGCAGCGCTTTCCCGGTATAAAGGTCCCTATTGTGTGGAATCCTTTCATCCGCTGGTATTGCGCTGGTTTAAGAGGAATGCTCCGGAGACTATCAGAGGCCAGCTGGCGATGGGAGGGCATGCTCATAAAGGACACCAAATCAGGGACCTGGTGCTCAAGCATATGCTGCTGAATGCTTTCTCCCGGCCGGATTTCATTGCCTATGATTTTAGTACGGATCGGAACATTACCATGGGTCTTATGCGCAAATTGTTTAAGCCTACCTTTGTGGCCTGGACGGTGCGCAGCAAAACCCAGCGGGATCAGGCAAAAAAACGCTACACCATACAAATATTTGAAGGCTTTATACCAAAAGATTGACAAGTGCAGGGCAATGCCGTATAATGCATACGGCATATCAGTTGCTTTGGGCAAACTGCATATGGAAGCCGAAGGAATGCACCGCCACGCGCAAGCAACGGGACTGGTGCTTCTTCATTTTCTAACGCCGCCCCTTCGGGTACGCAGGGTGTAATTCGGCGTAAGAAAAGGTGCCTTTTCAGGAAAGGAGCAAACCATGATGGCTGAACAACACGTACAAAAAAGCGCTAATGTGTTTACAAAAAAAGGTTTTCATGAACTGGAAGAAAAATTGGATTACTATATTTCTGTGCGCCGCAACGAAATTGCCGAGCAAATTGCCGTTGCCCGAGGCTTTGGTGATTTAAGCGAAAATGCGGAATATGACGAAGCCAAAAAAGAACAGGCGGCGCTTGAAAGCAAGATTGTCGAACTGGAAAACGCGATTCGTACTGCTATCGTAATTGACGATGAAGATATAACAACGGACAAAGTAAGCGTTGGTACCTTGGTTCGCATCCGGGATATGGAAACCGGGGACGAGGAGGAATACTCCATCGTGGGCGGCCGGGAAAGCGATCCGGATACGAACCGCATTTCCAACGAAAGCCCCATGGGTGCTGCGCTTCTGGGGGCCAAAAAAGGCGATCAGGTGACGGTAGACGCGCCGGCCGGCGCGCTCAAATTCACTGTGCTGGATATACGCCGCCAGTAAAACAATGCTGAAGGAGGTTTCTTCATGGCAGATATGCAAAGTGACGCCCTGGAGAACCAGGTTGATTTAAGTGAGCAGGAGCGTATCCGCAGGGAAAAGCTTCAGGCTTTGATTGATGCGGGGCAAAACCCTTATGAATTGGTTCGCTTCGATGTAAGCCATCGCAGCAGTGATATTTTAAACGGTTTTGAATCCCTGGAAAACCAGAAGGTTTCTATCGCCGGGCGCATGGTCAGCCGCCGCATTATGGGCAAGGCTTCCTTTGCCCATCTCTTGGACAGCCAGGGCGATATCCAGATTTATGTGAAGCGGGACGATGTGGGCGACGAGGCATATGCTCTCTTTAAAGGCCTTGACTTGGGCGATGTGCTGGGTGTAGAGGGCATTGTTTTCCGTACCCAAAAAGGGGAAATCTCTGTTCATGTCCATCAGGTAACGCTGCTCAGCAAGAGCCTGAAGCCCTTGCCGGAGAAGTTTCACGGCCTGAAGGATACGGACTTGCGCTACCGGCAGCGGTACGTGGACATGATTGTGAACCCCGAGGTACGGGATACCTTCCGCAAGCGTTCCCAGATTTTGAGTGCCATCCGTGAGTTTTTGGACGCACGCGGCTTTCTGGAAGTGGATACCCCGGTGCTCCACACCCTGGAAACAGGGGCGGCTGCCCGGCCTTTCAAGACCCATCACAATGCGCTGGATATTGATATGTACCTGCGTATTGAAACCGAGCTGTACCTGAAACGCCTGATCGTGGGCGGTTTCGACCGGGTATACGAAGTGGGCCGCATTTTCCGCAACGAGGGCATGGATGCCACCCACAACCCCGAGTTTACATCCATAGAGCTTTATCAGGCCTATGCCGATTATAAGGAAATCATGGCCTTGGTGGAGTCCCTCTACGATTATGTCGCTACAAAAGTCTGTGGTACAACGCAGGTCCCCTATGAAGGGGAAATGATTGACCTTAAAGCACCCTGGCCCCGGCTCACCATGGCCGAGGCGGTGAAAAAGTACAGCGGCGAGGATTACTATACCTGGGCGGATGATGAAGCGGCCCGGGAGGTTTGCAAGCGCCGGGAAGTTTTTGTGGAAAAGAACGCCCAGAAGGGCGATTGTCTGGCGGCGATGTTTGACGCTTTTGTGGAAGACAAGCTGATTCAGCCCACGTTTATCATGGACTATCCTGTTTGCATATCACCCTTGGCCAAGCGCAAAAAGGGCGAGCCGGAGCTTACCGAGCGGTTTGAGTATTTTATCGGCGGCCATGAATTGGGCAACGCCTTCTCCGAACTCAACGATCCCATCGATCAGCGCAAGCGCTTTGAGGACCAGGTTGCCATTCGCCGTTCCCAGGGCATCATGGGCGCCCAAGTGGATGAGGATTTTGTCAACGCGCTGGAATACGGCATGCCTCCTACCGGCGGCCTTGGCTTTGGCCTGGACCGGCTGGTGATGCTGCTCACAGATAACACATCTATCCGGGATGTGCTGCTATTCCCCACCATGAAACCCAGGGAGTGACCTTTGGCCCCCGGGAAGGAACTGCCATGTCTATCAAAACACCCTTGACGATGGAGCGGGTCCGTCATCATTTTGCATACGGCTTCTGGAAATATCTTATTTTGGTTGTGGCGGCGGCAGCCGGATGGAATCTTATCTATACCACAACCGCATACCGGCCTCCCGCGGAAAAACGCATTGATTTTTATGTTTCCGGTAACGGCGCCGATACCCAGGCACTGGATTTGCTCATGCAAACCGTTTGGCAGGAAGTTTTGCCGGACATGGAGCTTGTACAGGCCTACAGCCTGCTTTCCGGAAGCGAAGACGCCTATTCCCAGATGCAGCTGACCACCTATATCATGGCTGGTGAGGGGGATGTGTATCTGCTGGAAAAGGACCGGTTTGAAAGCTTTGCCACAGGCGGTGCCATGGTGCCTTTGGAAGGCTATGTGGATTCGGGGGCGCTCAATACGCAAGGCCTGGATTTGAAAAAAGGCTACGCAACAGATTCGGAAACGGGGGAGCGCCACCTGTATGGCATTCCTGCGGATCTTTTGATCGGGTTTAACGACTATGGCGTCTATACGGACAATATGGTGCTTTGCGTTACATCACTCAGCGGCAATGAAGCAAACGCCGTCAAATTTGTGGATTACCTGCTCACCCATATGCAGTCGTCCGGAGGGCAGGCAGCGCAGTAGTCAGCATCATAAAGTATCAAGGATGCTATCGAACATATCAAGCATATAAGTAGTTCGCTGCATTAGGCGCCGGGGGTATCTCCCCCGGCGTTTTGCTGCCTTTCGCTTCCGCACCATTTTGCGTAATTTGCATATGGTGAAAAAAGAAAAGGAGTATATTTTTCCAGTTTTCAGGTCAGACTGTAACCGGAAAGCTATGGGAAAGGGGGGAAATCCAATGCCGGGCCAAAAATGTATTCTATGCGGGAAGGAATATCCGACAGGGCTTCATATTCTGGGGTGCCTGATCTGCTTTCCCTGTGAAAAGAAGCTCCTGGTGCCCGACGGCGTGCAGCGCCTTTCCGCCCAGCGTCGGCGCGCGTTGGGGCGGTGGATTCGGGCGGCGCAGCCGGCTAGCCCGATGGTACATGGATACAGGCGCTTTTGCTAGGCTACATAGGTATGGTCAGGAAACGCATTCTGTGTGGATGCGTTTTTTGCTGCCTTGCAATTCCACGCCTTCCCATGTACAATAGCTGGGAAGGTGAATCATCAATGGCATTTTTTCGCCCCATGCATGACATGCTGATGGAAAACAAGAACCGCATGAGTCTGCATATGCCCGGGCATAAGGGATATCCCCCCTTTGAGGCGGAACCTGTTCAATGGATGGATACGACGGAACTGCCTGTGACAGACGATCTGTATGCTCCCTTCGGCCCCATCGACACGGCGCAAAAGCTGATGGCCAAGGAGGCTGGGGCAGGGCATACGCTGATGCTGACCGGCGGCTCTACCGCCGGTATTTTGACGATGCTGCTTTATTGTGCCCAACCGGGGGATACGGTAATCCTGCCCCGGAATGCGCATTTATCCTGTATGAATGGCTGCATCCTGGGCGATCTGCATCCCGTCTTTGTACCCCTCCAATCCACTGAGGACGGGTATGCCTATGCGCCGGAAAACGGTTTTTTGCAGGCGATAGCGGAGCATAAAAAAGCAAAAGCGGTGCTTGTCACACGCCCTGATTTTTATGGCGGAGCTGTCCCCCTTGCGCGCATTGCGGCGGCGGCCCATGAAAATAACATGCGCCTGATTGTGGACGAAGCCCACGGTGCCCACTGGAACTGGATGCAGGCTATTCCCAATGCCGGAAGGTACGGGGCCGATTTGTGGGTGCAGTCCGCCCACAAGACGCTGCCGGCCTTGACAGCCGGTTCCTGGCTTCATTTAGCCGAACAGGAAGACATGCAAAGGGCTAGACGGCTGCTGCGTATGGTTCAAACCTCCAGCCCCGCTTTTTATATCCTGCAATCCCTGGACGATGCCAGGGCATTTATGGCGGAAAAGGGTGCGAAGGCTTTGAGCAATCTATGCGGCCTTTTGCGAGGATTTAGAGACGCCCTGCCCTCCCTTGGCTATGCGGATGCCCACAGCCTTTGGAAAGATCAGCCCCTTGATTTTGATCCTACCCGGCTGGTGATTGCGGCGCCGCAAGGGGGATATGCGCTGGCAAAACATCTCCAATCTGCCGGGATTGATGTGGAGATGGCCGACGATCGCCGCATTGTCTGCATCCTTTCGGTGACGGATGGGGAAGAGACTTTCCTTAGGCTCAAAGGCGCGCTCGCGACAATGATTCCGGAACCTGTTTCCATGCCTGCAGGGACAAGCACAGGGGCAATTGCCGGCCGGGCGCTTCTTTCCCCCCGTGCAGCTGCTCTTTCCGAATTGGTTCAGGTACCGGCGGAAAAGGCGGCAGGCTGCGTTTCCGGGGCCAGTGTGGGGCTTTATCCGCCGGGGATTCCGCTTGTGGTGCCGGGAGAAGTGATCACGCCGGAGATTGTTGCACGATTGAATGCAGCACCGGAAGAGGCCCGGTTCGGGCTTCAAAACGGCCGGTTTTTATGTGTAAAGTTATGAATTGTCAGGAGGCGGCTGACTGTATGCCGAATTTCCCGTATGATACGGTTCTATTCGATCTAGATGGAACATTGACAAGGTCTGAGGAAGGAATCCTCAAAAGCGCGCAGTACGCCCTTGAAAAAATGGGAAGGCCTGCTCCCGATATGCAGGTGCTGCGGGCGTTTATCGGCCCTCCCCTGTATGCCTCTTTTCGGGAGCTCTGTGGGATGACTTCCGAGGAAGCCCATCAGGCGGTGATCTATTACCGGGAACGGTACACGACGGTCGGCCTGTATGAGAACGCTGTCTATCCCGGCATACGCATGCTGTTAAGGCAGCTCCGGGCAAATGGCGCATACCTGGCGGTGGCGACGGGCAAGCCCCAAAAACCCACGGAAGCAATACTCGACCATTTCGGGCTGGCCCATTTCTTTCACGCCGTCGCAGGCACGGACGAAAAAGATCAAGACACCAGCAAAAAGCGGCTGATTAAGCGGGTCATGCCTGATACCTGCCATCGGGCGGTGATGGTGGGCGACCGGCACTTTGACGTGGAAGGCGCAAAAGATGCGGGAATTGACAGCATTGGCGTAGCCTTTGGCTATGGTTCCCGGGATGAGCTGCAAAATGCCGGGGCTACCCATATCGCCAATACTGTCGGAGAATTGACAGAATTGTTGTGCCCGGGTGCAAAGCCGCTCCGCGGCGTGTTCCTCTCGGTGGAGGGGCTGGATGGCAGCGGCAAAACAACCCAGGTGGACTATCTGGAAAAGTATTTGCTGGACTGGGGCTATGAGGTGCTGCGCACCCGTGAACCCGGCGGCTGCCTTATTTCGGAAAAAATACGCAATGTGGTTTTGGATACGGCCAATGTGGGTATGAGCGCCGCCTGCGAAGCGCTGCTCTATGCCGCATCCCGCGCCCAGCACGTACATCAGGTGATCCGCCCGGCGGTTTCACGGGGCCTGGTGGTGCTGTGCGACCGGTTTGTGGATTCCAGTATCGCCTATCAGGGCGGGGGCAGGGAATTGGGCATTCAGGTGGTGGCCCAAATCAACGAACCGGCGGTGGATGGGTTGATGCCCGACTGCACCGTCTACCTGGATATTGACCATCAAACCGCTTTAAATCGCAGAAAAAGCGCATCGGCCCTTGACCGCATCGAGATCGAGGAATCCTCGTTCCATGGCAGGGTAGAAGAAGCATACAAAAAACTGATTGCATCAGATCCCGAGCGTTTTGTGAAGGTGGATGCATCTTTGCCGCCGGAGGAAATAGGCCGTCTGGCATTTGAAAAAGTATTTCGGAGATTGTCAGCCGGGGAGGAATAACCATGGAGCGCATTGTGGTAGGCATGTCCGGCGGCGTGGATTCGTCGGTGACGGCGCTTCTTTTAAAGCGGCAAGGTTACGACGTAGTCGGCGTATTCATGAAAAACTGGGAAGAGACCGATGAAAGCGGCGTCTGCACCGCGGAAAATGATTGGCGGGATGTTCGGGAGGTTTGCGACCGGATCGGAATTCCCTATTATTCCGTAAATTTCGCCAAGGAATACAGGGACCGGGTATTCTCCTATTTTCTTTCGGAATACCAGGCTGGGCGCACCCCGAATCCGGATGTATTGTGTAACAGGGAGATCAAGTTTAAGGCATTTTTGGATTTTGCCATGCAGCTTGGCGCTGCAAAAATTGCTACGGGGCACTTCGCAAACCTGGGCTGTATGGAAGGAACCTATCAGCTTTTGCGTGGAAAAGATCCGCAGAAGGATCAAAGCTATTTTCTGCATATGCTAGGGCAAAGCCAGCTATCCCGGGCCATGTTCCCTGTGGGCGGACTGCAAAAGGGACAGGTGCGGGAATTGGCAAGGGAAGCGGGCCTGTCCGTCAGTGAAAAAAAGGATTCCACGGGCATCTGCTTTATTGGCGAGCGGGATTTCAGAGCTTTCCTGCAGCAGTTCCTGCCGGCTATGCCGGGGGATATGCGTACCCTTCAAGGGGAAACCGTGGGGCTCCACGAGGGCTTAATGTATTATACCTTGGGCCAGCGCCGGGGCCTGGGCGTCGGCGGCCGGGGGGATGGGCGCAGCTGGTTTGTGATCGGCAAGGATCTATCTAAAAATGTGCTGCTGGTGGCTCAGGGAGAAGATCATCCCATGCTTTACGCAACCAAAGCCGTGGGAATCGAACCCACATGGGTTGCAGGTAAACCGCCTGTGTCACAGGGGGAACCCCTTTTATGCACCGCCAAGTTCCGCTACCGCCAGCCAGATCAGAATGTTACCGTTACATGGGAGGAAAACCGGCTCTTTGTTCATGCCCATGTGCCCCAGCGAGCCATCACACCAGGCCAGAGCGTGGTGCTTTATCAGGGGGATGCATGCCTGGGCGGTGCTATCATTGACAAGGTCTTGGACAGCGGAGAATGTGGCGTACCGATGGCTGCAAAGGGTGAATAAAATGGTCGAACGATTTATCATATTTAGATGAAGAAACTATACATTTTTGCACTATTTACGGACGATTATTTGACTTGTCCAACGATCGTTCGTGTTCTAAAATTGTCGAAAAAGGAACGTCGAAAAATCGAATTTAGGTGTTGACAAACTTCCGGAGCCATGCTATCATAATCAAGCTCGCTAACGAGCGCCGGACCTTGAAAACGATACAGAGCAAAGGGAAGAAAGAAGAAGTCAGTTGATTCTTTAAATGAGTTTAAACTTTGTCGAGGGAAACCGAGATAAAGGATAAAGGATTGAACACAAGAGTTTGATCCTGGCTCAGGACGAACGCTGGCGGC
>JAEVYX010000004.1 GCA_023392515.1 Bacillota bacterium
AAGATAACGGCATCCAATTCTTCCACCTTTGGAATGGTCATAAGGGTTACCGGCTTTTGGCTTCCAGGACTTTGCTCTTGGGCTGTAACCCGTTCCACGGTGACTTTGTGCCCCTTCTTTTCCAACGCCTTGCCAAGCTTTTCCCCTACGGACAGTGTGTTGCCTGTTTGGGAATGGACGATGATGCCGATCCTCATAAAATTTTCCTCTCCCTTTTATAGACTGCATGTACTTTTGTATTTTGCATGGGATTCTTTTATTCCTTCATGTGAATAAATGTACAATGCTATATGGAATTCCTGGAAGATGTCAAAGCGGCTTTTTCCAGTGAAATGATATTCACCCATAAGAGTACCAGACGCTGTCCGTCTATTGTATGCCAATTCCGCTCCAAGGCATCGTGACAGGCCTGTCCCTGGCCGGGTCTGGTGTGGTGGCAAAAACGGCATTCCAAGGGCTGAAAGCCTATACCATAAAGCTGACATAGGCCATTTCGAAAAAAAGTGCACCCCGCTTTTGAAAATTTCTGCAGGGCAAAATTACCCTCACAGCCTTTGAAGGCGGGGGAAAGAACGCCAAAGGAACGATCTGGGGCCATTTCCAGCATCATGCGGCTGTGGTAACCGGCCTTCAAGGCAGAGCGGGCCTGATCTACCGTCCACCAACCGGGGCGCAAGCAATAACCCTGGCAAATGTCACATCCGCAAGGGGGAGAAGGAGGATACGATTCGCTCAGGGAAAGAAGACGCCTTGCCTGATTCCGCTTCATGAAAAGCCATCCTTTTCAATCCTGCCGTCGTGCCGGTGCCTTTCCTGCGTGCAATTATGAATATGGTTCCTTGATTAGCGGTTATCTCTATTTATGCTTTTGTTTCGATAGGTGAGATCCGTTCTTACAGTATACCCCATTTTTTCCCAGAATGCATTACCGATTTGGTTGTCTGAAAACACCACAAGGGCGGATTTGTTGATGCCAACCTTTTGAAGTGCCTGAATAACCTGTTGTACCAGCCTATTGCCAATTCCCTGCCGGCGGCAGGATGGATTCACTGCCGCATGATAGATATAGCCTCTGCGGCCATCCTGACCGCACAAAATTGCGCCGGCCATGCGCCCGTCTTGAATGGCGACGAAGCTCAAGCCGGGATTCCTGAGAAGAAACTTTTCGATTCCCTCCCGGGAATCATCCAGGCTTCTTAAACCCATGCCCGCTATACCCGACCATAGCGCATACGCCTGGTCATAATCTCCCGGCTCCATCACCCGAATCTCCATGTGCGCCTCCCAAGAACCCCTTCAGCAAGAAATCTTCAAATCCTTTGCAAAGCAAACACTGTCGTCAAACCCGACATAAGGCTCAAAGTTATCAATCTGGCTGTATCCGCTATGTGTATAAAGTGCAATGGCTTCCGGCTGCTTTGGGCCTGTTTCCAGAACCGCTCTTACAAAACCAAGCTCAAAGGCCCAGGATTCCAGCTCTTGCAGGATGCGCTTGGAAAGCCCCTGGCCACGGTATGCGGACTTTACAAAAACCCGCTTCATCTCCACCGCGTCTTCCTCAAAAGGCTTAAACGAACCGCAGGCCACGGGCTCGCCCTCATTCATCGCAATCACAACTGCGCATATCTTTTCCAGGCTGTTAAAGGGCGAATAGGCGGCCTGTGCCTGCCCATACCGCTGGGACAGGTCTTCTTCCAAAAGCGCAATCAGCGAATGAAAACCGGGGTCTGCATTATTTGTACGCAAAAGCGTTACCATGCGGTTCACTCCTCGTATTCAATCCTTTTCCACCCAGGCCCGCCAGGCGGTTCCCGGCATATCACTGGGCATGCGCCAATCTCCCCGGGGGGACAGGCTCACGGTGCCCACCTTGGGCCCATCCGGCATGCAGCTTCGCTTGAACTGCTGCTGGAAAAACCGGCGGATGAAAAGCGAGAGCGCTTTTTCCACCGCGGAATCATCATAAACCGTTTGAAAAGCCTGCTTTGCAAGGGCCAGAAGCCGCTCCGGAGAGCTTCCGGAATCCATCATATGGTACAAGAAAAAGTCATGCAGCGCGTAATCTCCCAAAATTTCTTCGGTACGCTGATTAAGCTCTCCCTTGTCCACGGGGAGTAATTCCGGCGAGATGGGGGTATCGATGATATCTTTGCATACCGATTCCACCTGCCCGCCAAAGGCTGCTTGCCCCATATATTTTACCAGGGTGCGCACCAGCGTTTTGGGAATGGAGCAATTCACGTTGTACATGCTCATATGGTCGCCGTTATAAGTGGAAAAGCCCAAAGCAGATTCGCTTAAATCCCCGGTGCCCAGTACCAAAGCGCCGATGCGGTTGGCGTAGTCCATCAGAATTTGCGTGCGTTCCCGGGCCTGGCTGTTTTCATAAGCCACGTCATGATTGGTTTCCTCCTGGCCGATATCGGAAAAATGCTGGCGCACGGCGGGTGTGATATCCACCTCCAGGATGGTGCAGCCCAGCGCTTCCATCAGCCGGTAGGCATTGCCGTAGGTCCGCTTTCCGGTACCAAAACCCGGCATGGTAATGGCATGCAGGTTTTTGGAGGGAATGCCTATTTCCCGGAAAGCCCGTGCGGCCACCAGCAGTGCCAAGGCGCTGTCCAGGCCGCCGGAAACACCTACCACCAGTTTTTGGGAACCTGTGGCCTCCATGCGGGTGCGCAGGGCTAACGTTTGGATGGCTGTGATTTCGGCGCAGCGCTCCGCCTGGTGCGACTCGGGCGGCACGAAGGGCAGCGGGGGAAGGGGACGGCGCAAGGGCAGATCGCTTGAAGGCAGGTTTCCGCAGGCAATGCGCTGCATGCTTGCCGCCTCGCTGTCAAAAAAGCTGCCTGTGCGCTGCCGCTGATACCGAAGCCTTTGGACATCCACATCGGCAATGGAATAGGTCCCCTCTGGCAAAAAACGGGGGGATTCCTTCAGCGTGCGCCCACTTTCATACAACCCGCAGAAGCCGGAGAATACCAGGTCTGTGGTGGATTCCCCATAGCCCGCCCCCGCATAGGCATATCCGCAATAGCAGCGGCCGCTTTGCTGGCGCAAAAGCTCCCGCCGGTATTCGTGCTTTGAAACCAGCTCATTGCTGGCACTCAGGTTAAAAATCAATTCCGCACCTGCCGGGGCATAGGCGCTGGAAGGAGGATTCGGCGTCCATAAATCCTCACATATTTCAATGGCGAAGCGGACGATTTCCGTTTCAAACAGAAGCCCCAGGCCGAAGGGAACGGTTTCCCCATTCAACTGGATCGTTTCAGGAGCATTCAGGCCGCTTTTAAACCAGCGTGTTTCATAAAATTCCCCGCCATTGGGCAGGTGACGCTTGGCTGCGACACCAAGAATTTTTCCGTTTTGCATTACAGCGGCACAATTGTACAGCCGCCCCTGATTGGAAAGGGGGAGGCCGACAAGGATAATCATGTCGCCTGTGCTATTTGCCAGATGGAAAAGGGCCTCTTTCGCTTCCCTTTGAAGTGTTTCGTTCAGCAACAAATCGCCGCAGGTATACCCTGTCAGGCTAAGTTCCGGAAACACCGCCGCCTGTACGCCTTCCTTGGAAAGCCTGTCCATCCAGGAGAGTATTTCCTGGGCGTTTTTCCGGCAATCCCCGAGATACACCCGGGGGGATACGGCGGCAATCCTTGCAAACTGCAACTGTTTCATCGTTTTCATCCCCTTGTCTGTACAAGGACATGCTACCATAAAGTGGAGGTGCAGGCAAGGCCTCCTTATAGGCCGTGCTTATCCCTTTTTGCTAGAACTTATCAAAGAATCCGGGCTCGGTAAATGCATCAAGGCTCTTTACTACCCGATAGCCCCTTCCGATGCTTTTGACCTTGTTCATCAAATATCGGGGACGCTCCCGGCATAACAGAACGGCATGGATTCCCACCTTCATTGCCCCATAACAGTTATTGAGATTATCGTCAACAAATACCGCGTTTTGCGCAGGTACATCAAGCTCTTTTAATGCTTTCCGGTACATTTTTTCATTTGGCTTTGCTGCACCGATAACCGATGAGATGACAAAGGATGAGAAAAACGGGAATAGCGCCGCATGCTTGAAGAATCTCATCAGAGAAGGCCACGCGTCGGAAACAACGGCAAGTTTATAATCCTTGTGCAGTGCGGGTATCACTCGCTCCGCATCATGAAAGAATGTATATTTTTCCGTGTTATAAACAATGTCTTTCGCCAGATCAAGAATGTTTTCTTTCCCAAGCGTAAGTTCCGGAAGCTCCTTGGAAAAAATCTCGTAAAACTTTATAAAATGCTCCAATTCATCTTCCTCTGTTGCAATAAGCGGAATGGAACTGATATATTGCCCGGCTTTGTCAAAGGCGATTTGCTTCTTTTCCTTACTGATTTTTTTAAATTTGCTTTCATCCACCTGCTTAAAAAAGCCTGGCGGCATAAACCAATGGCCTGATTGCGGCGCATTTAAAACCCTTCCTGAATCAAACAGAACTGCCTGTATCTTTACGGACATGCGTCTTGCTTCCTTTTTGTTTGATCGCAAAGCGGAACGGGAGAAATGGCGGAGCCGCCCGCCGGGCGGCTCCGTGTTTGCCTGACTATTCAACCATGGTCAAGCGCCCTTCTACTTGCGGGCTGACTTCTCCATGGGAAACCAGATAATTTTTAAGTGCTTCATCCAGCCCGCCAAATTCCTTGAGCACATCGCCGGGAGCGAACATGCCATATCCGTCTCCGCCGGCTGCTGTGAAATCATTGGTGGCCAGGATGTACATTTTGCCATCCTCCATGGGTGCGCCGCCAACGAGGACTTCCACCACACGGCTGCCCGCATCCTTTTTGGGGTCAAACTTCACCTGCATGCCTGCGAATTGCGGGAATCCGCCATTTTGATCGGGATACATTCTCAGCCCGTGCTCCAATGCGGCCTTGATATCGGCTCCGGATATTTCCTTGGTGACGACAATGTTACCGAAGGGGAAGACCGTTACCACATGCTTTAAGGTGATATCACCGGCGGGAATGCTGGCCCGGATGCCGCCGCCGTTGGTGAAGGCAATGTCAGCGCCGCTGTATTCCAGAATAGCATCTGCCGCCAGGTTGCCAAGGTTTGTTTCCTTGGTGCGCACATCGGCCCGCTCGCCGTCCAAGTCAACGGCGGTTTTGCCGACGACCACCTGGAGCGTTACATCCTGCGCGGCCTTGACTTCCTCAATGGAATTTAGAATAGTCCGGTCTTCAAACACTTTGGGTGCGGGGATCAATTCGGCTTTTACAGCAAGCTTATCCCCATCAAAGGTGAGGGTGACTTTGCCCAGGTTATTGAGCTTTTCTCCGGAGGAAACGATCAGCGCGCCGCCTTCCACCGGCTGTCCCTCAGGCCAGGCGTCATGGCTGTGGCCGTCAATCACCAGATCCACATTGCTCAGCTTCGCCAGCACATCGCTGGTGATTTCCTCACCTGTAATGCCCCAATGGCTGAGCAGAATAATGGCGTCCGTCTCACCCTCAATCTCGGCAATGCACTTTTCCACTTCCTCCAGCCCCCGGAATTCAAGGCCGGTGAGCCGGTCAGGATGGATTTTCGGCACCATATCGGGCGTGGCAACGCCGATAATGCCGATTTTTTTGCCGCCCACTTCCTTGATGAGGTAGGGGGTAAAGGCATGCTTGCCGTCGGTGGTATAAATGTTGCAGTTAATCATGGGGAATGTAAGGGAAGACTCCAGCTCCTTGAGCCTATCAAAGCCATAGTTGAAATCATGGTTGCCTGGGGTTATCGCGTCATATCCCACCGCATTTAAAATTTGCGCGATGCTGGCGCCTTGCACCGCCGTAGCAAACACCGTGCCATGAAAGGTATCTCCGGCATCCAATACCATTACATTTTCACTGGCGCTTTTTGCAGCACTCACGTAACCGGCCATCATGGCATAGCCCATGCCGCTGGAAGAGGCTTCCGCGTTGGCGTGGACATCATTGGTATGAAAAACTGTGATAACCACGGGTTCTTTCGCGGCCTGTTCCGCCAAGACAGAAGAAAACCCTGTAAGCAGCACAACAGCCAGAAGGATTGCCAGCATTTTTTTCATGAGAGCATCCCCTTTCGATAGGTTGTTCAATTCCGGGAAAATCACAACCGCCCCTATCCGCCCCGTCCGGACAGGAGGCCGACCATATAATGGAAACTCAGTTTTCATTATAATAGAAATTACCGCATACTTCAATGGAAAGCTTGAAAGAATCAGGGCCGTTTTTGATGAAAATCCCGCTCGTTTCAAAAAGAAAATTGTCGAAAGATTAAGAAACAAATTTCTGAATAAATCATGTTTATTTGTACAGATTTTATGGAATGCTCGACATTTTCCACAAAGCCGCGCAAAAATGCATTATTTTATGCTCATTTATGCTCACTTCAAAGCATTTTTCTATAGCGCGGCCAGAGCGCCTGTGCTAGAATGAAATTGCATTCCGGGCGGTGGAAACGCCGCTTTTATATGGAATTATCACAAGCAGAAACAGAGGGGATCATTGTTGCAGTCAGACGTATTGATCATCGGCGCAGGCGTGGTAGGCTGTGCGCTGGCCCGTGTTCTGTCCCGGTACAGTGGAAAAGTCACCGTATTGGAACGGGGGTCCGATGTGGCGGAAGGAGCCAGCAAAGCCAACAGCGGTATCGTACATGCCGGCTTTGATGCCAAATCCGGCACACTAAAGGCCAGGCTTAATGTGGAAGGGGCCAAGATGTATCCGGCTTTATGCCAGGAATTAGGCGCACCTTATGAACAGCCCGGTGCGCTGGTATTGGGTTTCAACGAAGAAGACAGCCAAACTCTCAAGCACTTGTATCAGCAGGGGCTGGATAATGATGTACCCGGCCTGCAGCTTATTTCCCGGGATGAAGTGCTGGCGCTGGAGCCCAACACCAATCCGGAGGTCTATGGGGCGCTTTGGGCCAAGACCAGCGGCTTGACCAGCCCTTACGAAATGACCTTTGCGTTGGCGGACCATGCGGCGCTGAACGGCGTTGATTTTGTCATGGAAACCGAAGTGCAGGATATCTGCCGCGAAAAGGATGGCTGGCGCGTTATCACCAACCGGGGCGATTTTACAGCCCGGGCCATTGTGAACTGCGCCGGCGTGCATTCGGCCCAGCTGCATAATCGGATTTCTGAAAAGAAATACAAAATCATCCCCCGCCGGGGAGAGTATTACCTGATGGACCGTATGGCGAAGCTTCCCTTCACCATGACCATGTTCCAATGCCCCACCAAAATGGGCAAGGGTATCTTGGTCAGCCCAACGGTTCACGGGAATCTTCTTCTTGGCCCCTCCGCGGAGGATATTCCCGATTCCGATGACACCGCCACGACGGCGGAAGGCCTTAAAGCCGTATTGGAAAAGGCCAAGCTTACCTGGAAAAACGCTTCTCCCAGGGGCACCATCACCACCTTTTCCGGCATTCGTGCCCACGAGGAAAATGGTGATTTTGTCATCGGCGCGGTTGAGGGCGCTCCCATGGCCTTTGAAGCCCTGGGTATTGAAAGCCCGGGCCTTTCCGCCGCTCCCGCCATTGGCGAAATGCTGGGCGCGCAAATTGCGGATGCGATGAAGCTTCAAAAGAAAGCGGATTATTTGCCCGCTCCCAAACGGCAGAAGCCTTTCCACAAGATGAATACAATGGAACGGGCACAAGCCGTAATGGAAAACCCGCAAAACGGAAACCTGGTCTGCCGCTGCGAACAAGTTACCGAGGCGGAAATCCGGGAATCCATCAGGCGGCCTTTGGGTGCCCACACCATCGACGGCGTAAAGCGCCGCACCAGGGCCGGCATGGGCCGCTGCCAGGGCGGTTTCTGCAGCCCCCGGGTATTGGAGATACTGTCGGAAGAACTGAATCTTCCTTCTACGGCCATCACCAAATGCGGCGGGGAAAGCCGCCTGTTGGTGGGGACCATTGCACAAGCCGCGAAGGAGGAAGACTGACATGGCTATTCAAGAAGCAAGCATCCAGCAAAATGTGGATGTGCTGATCATCGGCGCGGGCCCTGCCGGGCTGGCTGCCGCTATCGCCGCCCGGGAAGCTGGAATTGATAACCTTCTGGTTCTGGAACGGGAGCAAAATCCCGGCGGTATTCTACGCCAATGCATTCATAACGGATTTGGCCTGCACAGGTTTAAAGAGGAACTGACCGGTCCGGAATATGCCCAGCGGGATGTTGACAAGGCTGCGGAAATGGGAATCCGGATCCAGTGCGGAACCACCGTTTTATCCCTGGAAGAAGACCGCACCGTTACCGCCATCAGTGAAAAGCACGGCCTGCAAATATTCAAGGCCGGCGCCGTTATCCTGGCCATGGGCTGCAGGGAACGCCCCCGGGGTGCGCTGGCTACACCCGGCACCCGCTGCGCGGGAATTTTCTCCGCCGGTACGGCGCAGAAATTTGTAAACCTGGAAGGGTATATGCCCGGCCGCCGGGTCGTGATTCTGGGTTCCGGGGATATCGGGCTCATCATGGCCAGGCGTATGACGCTGCAAGGGGCCAAAGTGCTGGCCTGCGTTGAAATTATGCCTTTCTCCAGCGGTTTGAACAGAAATATCGTGCAATGCCTGCAGGATTACAACATTCCGCTTCTGCTCAGCCATACTGTTGTTGATATTGAGGGTAAGGAACGGCTCACCGGCGTCACTGTGGCGAAGGTGGACGCAAACCGCCAGCCCATCCCAGGCACAGAGCAGCATTTTGATTGCGATACGCTGCTTTTGTCCGTTGGGCTCATCCCCGAAAACGAACTGAGCGAAGGCGCCAATGTCGCGCTGTCACCCCTCACCAGCGGCGCAATTGTGGATGATACGCTGCAGACCAGCGTGCCTGGCATCTTTGCCTGCGGAAACGTGCTGCATGTTCATGACCTGGTGGACCATGTAAGTGCCGAAAGCTTCCGGGCCGGCGCCGCCGCTGCCGCCTATGTCCAGGGTAAAAAAACCGCCGGGGCTGTGGTAAGCGTGGCTGACGGAACGGGCGTGCGGGGCGTGGTTCCCCAAAAGCTTCACTTGCCTGAACAGGAAAGCACCGTTTCTCCGGTGGATTTGATGTTCCGGCCGGCTGCGGTTTATGAAAACGCGACCATTGTAGTGCGTTCCGGGGAAAAAGAACTTTTGCGCAAAAAGAGCCGGATCTTGACGCCTGGTGAAATGGCTGTCGTAACGCTGAATGAAAAGGCGCTTCGGGAGTGCAGCCCGGCTGAAAAGATCGTTGTTGAAATTCAGGCTTAAAGAAGCGAGGTAGGACACATGGAACAGACCATAACATGTATCAGCTGCCCTGTGGGCTGCCGTATGCAAGTGGTTACGGAAAACGGCCAGGTAGTGGCTATCAGTGGAAATGGCTGCAAACGGGGCGAAGTTTATGCCAGGCAGGAAAGCGTCGCTCCTCTTAGAATGGTAACCGCCGTTGTGCCGGTTGCTGGGAGCAAGGTGCCGCTGAGCGTTAAAACAAAAAGCCCCATCCCCAAGAAAGACATTTATTGCTGCATGCAGCAGATTATGGGCTTGGAATTGAAAGCGCCTATCTCTATCGGGCAAGTAGTGTTGGACAACGTCTGCGATAGCGGCGTTCCCATTATCGCCACCAAGTCTGTCGGATGAGAGAACTAAACGCCGGTACCTCCCATCGCCTTTATGAATCGTTTTACCGGCAGGATGTGCTGGAAGCCGCCCCCCAGTTGGTGGGGAAGCTGCTTTGCCGCCGCTTGCCGGACGGAAGCGTGCGCCGGGGCAGAATCCGGGAAACGGAAGCTTACCGGGGCCAGGAGGATTTGGCGTGCCATGCCCGCTTTGGAAAGACGGAGCGCACCGCTCCTCTTTTTGAGGCGGGCGGAATCAGTTATGTGTATTTGGTATATGGGCTTCATTGGCTGTTTAATATCGTCACGGGAGCGGCAGGCTTGCCCCAGGCGGTGCTGATCCGCGCCATGGAGAAGCCGCTGGACGGCCCGGCCAAATGGACCAGGGCCTTTGAAATTACCGGGGCGCAAAACCGCCTGGATCTCATCGCCGGCGAAGAAATCTTTGTGGAGGACGACGGGTTTCGTCCCGCATTGAAAGCGCTGCCCCGGGTAGGCATTGATTACGCGGCCTCCCCGTGGAAGGAGATTCCCTGGCGGTTTGCTGCCGCCGAGCACAAAAAATAATGCGGCCCAAAGAGCCGCATCCAAACATAGAAACGGGAGGCCTTATGATAAGAAGCCTCCCGTTTTGGTTTTACTGCTTTTCAAACATATCCTTACCCACGCCGCAAACGGGGCACTCGAACGATTCAGGAAGGTCTTCAAAGGGTACGCCGGGTTCAAGTCCATTGTCAGGATCGCCCACCGCGGGATCGTAGACATAGCCACAAACGGTGCAAACATATACATCCATGATAATGTACCTCCGTTCAAAAGATGGAGGGAACAACCCTCTCTTCCCTATTATACCATAACCCCCAGAGAATTGAAACCGGATTTTTATGTTGAAATATGTCAGATAATCAGCCTCCGGACAAGTAGAAAGACAGCCCTCCATACAAATTGACCAGAACACCCAATATCATCAAGGCCCCCTCATAAAGCCTGGGTTTTTGACGCAGGTGAAGCGTAACAAAAAATAGAACGGGGCATAGGTCGATTAGGTACCGGGTGCCAAATTGCCAGCCGCCAAAGGTGCGGTGGCACAACAGCAGTATGAAATGGACAATCATGCATCCTGCTGTCAGCCCATGAACGGGCCTTAATCGGAGGTGAAAGGCTGCTCTCAGCATTGCAGCGAAGGCAACCACGTACAGCGGATTCACCAGATAAAAGGCAAACCCGCTGAAAATGGGGAATTTGAGGCGGCCGGCTTCCATCCATGGCAGGCGAAATATGTTCATGAAATTGATCTTTATGTAGTCTGGCGAAAACAAAGCTCCATACTGGGAAACCTCCGGCAGGTAAGAATGGCCGAATTCAAAAAAGTTATCAAAACGGAAAAGGTTATAAAGCCCATACCCTAGAGCAATCAGCCCCGGTACAATCAAGAGCGGAACGATGCGGATAAGGGCTTTCAAAGGCGGCAGCTTTAGCTTTTTTTGAATGTTCCGGTAGCAAAGCCATAGAGCCGGCGGCACATAGACCGCCTGAAAAGGACGGCAGCCCACCGCAAGGGCAATCATGGCAAGGCCTGCGCCCCAGCTTGCTGGCTTTTTTCCAGCCAAAAAACGAAAGGCGCTCAGCGTAAGCAAAAAGGAAAGGGCCTGCGCCTGATACCATACGCCGCCATACCAGCACAAATTCAGCAGGTTGCAGCCTGCAACCAGAAAGGCTGCCCATAAAGCGGCTGGCAGGTCCTTCTTGCCAAAACGCCGGCATAGGGAGTAGCCAACGCCGAAACTCATAAGAAAGTAACATAGATTTAATACCCTGTTGGGGGTTTGCTCTCCGTAAAAAAAGGTCAAAATCCATAAAGGAATGGTGGGTACCGGCGGAAAACTTACATAGTAGTCCCCTTGATAAACGGCAAGCTCCAGCGCCGGTATATTTTGGGGCAGGTGCAGGCTTCCGGCCCGCCACGCCAGCGCCTGAAGGGTATAGGAATCCAGGGGATCATGGCTGAACGGAATTTCGCCCAATGCCATCAAGCAAAGGCGCCACAAAAGCGTAAGGCCGATCAGGGCCAGAACCAACCCCTGCCGCCGATACAGCGCCCGGTACAGGGAAACCGCTTTTTGCATAGAGCCCCCTTTTCCGCCGCATGGCACGTTTTTCCACCGGCAGGTCGTTTTATGGGAGAACCTTTGAAACCAAAGTTGAAAGGATGGCATCATGAAAGCCTTTTTGTATTTTGTAGTGGACCTGATAGCCAAAGCCCATGACTATCTGCTGCGTGTCAATGACCGGGTTGAGCTGTATCTTAGCGATAAGCAGCTTCATTTTCTTGTGATTGGCGTCTTGGGGCTTCTTCTTTTCTTTTTCGCGCGTTGGCTGTTTCAAAAGCTCAATCGAAACGCCATCGCCTGGATCTACACCCTGACGGTGGTTGTGGGCCTCACTTTCGCCATTGAAATAGGCCAATATGTTTCAGGCACGGGCAGTATGGAACTGGCGGATATCGTCGTGGGAATTTGGGGCGTTTTGGCCTTTGGTACCGCTTATACCTTGATCCATTATATCGTAAAAGCGCTGCGCAAAAAAGGTGCCTCAAAGTAAAATATAGGAAATTTCAAACTCCCCTGTTACAGGATGGCGGATTTGATAATCGGTATAGGCCAGCCGCTCCTGGCCGTCGTAGAGGATGCATGCGCCGATTTTCGTTCCCACCGGGGCATCCTTCCGCAGCTGCGCCGTCAATGTTTTGTATCGGGAATCAGGTATAGCCAGAAAGGCTGGCAAATGGCCGGTATTGTCCATGGAAAGCCGGTCCAGCGCCATGGCATCCCGAAGCGCTTCCTGCCGAATACCCGTCAGGCTGGAGAAGAAAGAGAACGCAAGCTGGGAATACTGATCCAGTGACAGGCCGCCGGTGGCCGTCTCCGCAATATCCCCCATCCGGCAGAACAGCTCAAAGGGACACAGGTTGAGCTGTTGAAAAACAAGCGCCAGTGTGCGGCGAAAATAACCGCTGTTATATAAGCGTTCCAAAGCCTCCTCACAGCGTTTCAGACGGCGGATATCGTTATAGGAAAGCCAGTTTGTTTCAAGCACCTCATACGGAGGCTCCGGAGAGTATAACATTCCGTACTCTTTTGCATGCTGCTGAAAATGGCTGCCGTACAAAAGCTTCAAAAAGCCCAGCTGCAGCATGTGGGGGGAAAGGCTGATGGCCTGGTTGAAGGATTCGCCGAAGGTTTGAAAATCCTCAAAGGGCAGCCCGGCAATCAGATCGATATGAACATGGATATTGCTGCCGGAAATTAAGCTGACCAGATTTTTGCAAAGCTTGCGAAGATCGGTTATCCTATGGCAGGCCTCCAATGTTTCTTCATGGAAGCTTTGCAGCCCCGCTTCTATTTGAAAAAGCCCCGGCGGCGCCGTTTGCAGCAGTTGCAAGGTTTCCTCGTCAAACAGGTCGGCGCCCACTTCAAAGTGAAAGCATACATCCCGAAAGGCATTCTCCCGGCGCTTTTCAATCAGAAAGCGGAAAATTTCCGCAGCCCGGGAAGGGTTGCAGTTGAAAGTACGATCCACCAGCTTCACCGTTTTTGTACCGGACCGGGCGACAAGCAAAAGCTCCTCCTTGGCCTTGTCCAGCGGGAAAAAGCGCACGCTGTCCTCCCGGCCCGACAGGCAGAAGGCGCAGGAAAAGGGGCAGCCGCGGGAGGTCTCCAGATAGGCGATACGGCCGTTCAGCGCCTCCAGGCATTCCTTCGTCCAAGGGGAAGGGGCGGGCAGGGGCAAGGGTTTTGGCGCATTGGTGCGAATGCCATTTTCCGTACGAAGGGACAGGCCGGGGATATCTTCTGGGGAATCACCCTTGCTAAGGCATTGGCACAACTCTGTAAAGGCGTATTCACCTTCTCCCGTAATCACATAGTCCGCCTGGGGTAAATTCCGCAGCATGCTTTCTGGCCGGTAGCCTGCTTCGGGGCCGCCCAGCACAATCACCGTATCCGGCATAAGCAGCCGCAAACATTTGACCAAATATTCAACCTGCTTTATATTCCAGATATAGCAGGAAAAAGCCGCAATCTGGGGTACTGTTTCCATCAGCATTTCCAGCGTCTGCTCCCTGGGCTGGTTAATGTTCAGTTCCAGCACCTGGCAGGGGTCGTCCACCCCATATTGCACTAGGCCTGCCTTTAAGCACCAGGGTGCCAGGCTTTGATGGACAAATTTGGCGGCAATTCCCACCAAGGTAATACGCACCGATGCACCGCCCCTTTCTTTTGTTGGGCATTGTAACATAATCATACAAATAATTGCAATTGCGCTATCAAGCCCGGTACGTTATAATATACAGACGAACTTATGCTTTGTCCTCAAAGGAGGGTTTGGATCATGCAGAATGCATCCGCCAAGCAAGCCGTGGCCCCTGTCTGGAAACAAGCCGTAAAATCCATAAGCAAGGGATTTAGTGACTGGATGGCCGGCATGCTGGTATCCATCCTCGTTCGGTTGATTGCCTTTTCCCCGTTGCTTACGCTGCTTTTTTGCAAGGCGGGAGATCCGCTAAGGCTTGCAGTTTGGCTTACACCTATTTTGTACATCCTTTTTGTGCTGCCGCTCCGCTACTCCATGGCAGAGGCAGCGCTGCAGGCATATCAGGGCGGCACTTTTTGCACAACCGCTCTTGTATCGCTGAAAAGATATGGCCGCAAGCTTTCCGCCCTTATTTCTCAGGGAATTCGGCTGCTGCCTTGGGCATTGCCCCTTTCAGCGGCCGTTGGCTATGGGGCGTATCTTTACCTGGGCGGCGTTGACAGCCTGACGCTGATGCGCATGCTGCAAAGCCTTGGAAAGTCCCTGGGCGGGGAAAGCGGGTTTATGGAAGGTGTTTATTTGGTGGCCGCGGGTTATTCCTTGCTTTTCCTGATCCTTTTGTTCGGCATGATGCGAAACGGCATGTTCCGCTTTGTGTGGGCCGAAATGGGTGGGGCGAATCAGCCGGCCCGGCAGGAAATGCTGCGGCGCTTGCGCGGGAATCGCATCCGGCAGTTTGCAATCGGTCTGATTCAGGTGGTTCTTTTGATCCCCTTCACCGCGGTGGAAGGATATCTTTGCTATACAGGCCTGCGCACCGGCTTTACGCCGCTTTTTGCGGTAGGCATGGTGATAGCCGCGGTGGTATTGTATCTGCCGCTGCTGCCCATTCGCAAAATTCTGCCGGCCATGTACATCAAGGCGGCGGGCATACAGCCTGCAGCCCATAAGGCATGACATGGAAAGGCTGGACAAGCTTCTTTGCGCCCAGGGCCTTGGCAGCCGCAAGGAAGTTAGGCAATGGCTGCATGATGGCCGGGTGCTGGTGAACGGAGAAATTTGCACCGATCCTGCCCGCAAGGTAGACCCTGTAAAAGAAACGATTCAGGCGGATGATGTATTTCTTTCCATTCAAAAAGAAATGTATATCATGCTAAACAAGCCCCCCGGCATCCTTACGGCGGCAATGGACAAACGGGCAAAAACCGTGATGGATCTTTTACCGCCCAAGTATCTTTCCTCAGGCTGCATGCCTGTGGGGAGGCTGGATAAGGATACCCGGGGGCTCCTTTTATGCACCACCGACGGAGCTCTGGCGCATTTACTTTTATCTCCCAAGCGCCATGTGTGGAAGGAATACCAGGTGACGGTGCAAGGAAGATTGACGCAGGCAGATGTGGATGCGTTTTCTGAAGGAATTCCCCTCAATGATTTTACCGCCTTACCCGCCCAATTAACGCTTTACCAATGCGGCGAGGCCTTTTCCAAGGCGGTTGTCCGCATCAGGGAAGGGAAGTTTCATCAGGTGAAGCGCATGTTTTTGCAACGAGGCTGCCCTGTAACGGAGTTGAGGCGCTTGTCCTTTGGCAGTCTCCGCCTGGATGAAAGCCTTCCGGAAGGCAGCTACCGGGACCTTACGGCGCAGGAAATCAACGCCTTGAAAAGCGATGTTGGCGGGAGGGAATAGGGATGCCGGAACATTATTACACGCAGGACCCGGAAAGCCCCCATCGCATCGCTTCGGTAAAAACCGCATTTAAAGGCAGGGAACTATCCTTTGAAACGGACGCCGGGGTTTTTTCCCGGGATGGGCTGGATAAGGGAACCTCTATTCTATTGGAGGCATTGCCGCCGCTATCCGGCACTGTCCTGGACTTGGGCTGCGGCTGGGGTCCGGTGGGTATTTCACTGAAAATGGCTTATCCAAACGCAGAGGTCACTTTGGTGGATATCAACAGCCGGGCGGTTGATCTTGCCAAACGGAACGCAGAAAAAAATGGCGTCGGTGTTCGTGTCATCCAAAGCGACGGTTTTTCGGCCCTTTCGGGAGAGGTCTTCTCCACGATTGTCACCAATCCGCCTATCAGGGCAGGCAAGCAGGTGATCTACGGCCTGTTCGCGGACAGCCTAAAGCACCTTGAGCCAAACGGTGCTCTATATCTTGTCATCCGAAAGCAGCAAGGCGCCCCATCGGCGGTTACTTATCTTGAAACTTTATACAAGGCTGTGGACGTGGTAGAAAAGTCTGGCGGGTTTTGGGTTGTCCGGGCCGTAAAGCCATGAAACTACAAAAGGAGGAACGATCCGTTGCATTTTTCTTTTTCCTATTTTGACGACGGAATCCGGCGGGTGGGCACCCGCAGCGAAAAGTGGGACATGCTATATCAGCGTGAAAAAAGCGAAAATCTTTTGCCCATGTGGGTAGCAGACATGGATTTTCCCAGCCCGCCTGAAGTGCAAAAAGCGATTTTGACAAGGGCGGCTCATGCCACTTACGGATATACCGAACCTTTGGATGATGATTATCAGGCGGTGGCGGATTTTTGGCAGCGCCGCCATGGCCTTACCTTAAAGCAGGAAGAAATCGTGCTGCTGCCCTGTGTGGTGACAGGGCTGAAAGCCTGCATTCAGGCGCTGACCCAGCCGGGAGACGGCGTAATCGTTCAACCGCCGGTATACGGCCCCTTTTATTCCTCCATCCAGCAAAATAATCGTCAAGTAGTGGAAAACCCGCTGGTACTGGGGGAAGACGGCCGGTATCATATGAATTTAACACAATTGGAGCAGCAACTGAAGGACGGCGCAAAATTGATGCTGCTGTGCAGCCCCCACAACCCCGTATCCAGGGTGTGGAGCCGGGAAGAGCTATTGGATTTGTTTGCGCTGCTGCATCAATACCATACGCCTCTCGTGTGTGATGAGATCCACGCGGATTTTGTTTATGCGCCTAAAAAATTTGTTCCCGCCCTTTCTTTGACGCAAAGCAATCCAAACGCCAAACTTGTATCCCTTGCTGCGGCCAGCAAGACCTTCAACCTGGCCGGACTACAGCAGGCCGTACTGTTCACAAGGCATGGGGAAATTCGGGAGAAGATCGAGGCAGGCATGCTGGCTTCCGGCGTGCGCTGCGGCAATATCTTTGCCCTGGAAGCAACCAGGGCGGCCTATCAGACCGGCGATGAATGGCTGGATGGTTTGATTGCCTACCTGGATGCGGGCAGAAAGCTGCTGGAAAAGGAAATTTCCGAAAACCTGCCCCGGGTGAAACTGATCCCGATAGAAGGGACCTATCTTGCCTGGTTGGATTTGCGGCCCTACGGCATGGAAAACGATGAATTGATGCGCAGAACCTATCAGGCGGGCGTGGCGCTCACCGACGGTGCATTTTTCGGCAATGAAATGGGAAAAGGATTCATGCGGTTCAATTTCGGCTGTCCGCACCGGAATATCACAAAAGCGGTTGCCTGCTTGAAACGGGCATTGGAAGGAGAATGAAACATGCAACATCTGGAGGAAATCATTGAATCATTGCGAGAGCCTATGACGGAAACACTGAAAAAGTGGATTCGCATTCCCAGCGTCAAGGAAGAGGCTGCCCCTGGCGCGCCCTTTGGCAAAACACTGCGGACCATGCTGGACACAGCCTTGGAAGATTGCGAAAAGCTGGGCTTTCGGGTTAGAAATGTGGACGGCTACGCAGGGGATGTGGAAATGGGCCAGGGGGAAGACACCCTGGGCATTCTCGTGCATCTGGATGTGGTTCCTGCAGGCGACGGCTGGCAGCAGGATCCCTATGGCGGCGAAGTGATCAATGGCCGTATCTATGGCCGGGGCACCAATGATGACAAGGGTCCGGCGGTGGCAGCCCTGTATGCCATGTATGCGCTGAAAAAGGCCGGGCTGCCCCTGAAAAAGAAGGTTCGCCTGATCCTTGGCTGCGATGAGGAATCCGGAATGGAGGATATGAAGTATTATGACAAGCATGCGGATATGCCGTCTATGGGCTTCAGCCCCGATGCCAGCTATCCTGTCATCAATACGGAAAAGGGCCTGTATCACCTGGAGGTAAACGGACCGCTGGGGCAGAAAGGCCTGAAAATTTACAGCCTTGAGGCAGGGCAGCGGCCTAACGTAATCCCCGGAATGGCCGTGGCGGTCATAGCGGGCGATGGGCAAACCGTGAAACAGGTGGAGGCTTTCTCAAAGGAGGCCGGCTACCCTGTAGAAGCGAAGCTCCTGCCGGAAGGGAAAGTGCAGGTTACTGCCCTTGGCGCTGCAGGCCACGCCGCGTTCCCCCAGGGCGGGAAAAATGCCATCGGCAGGCTCCTCAAAGCATTGAGGGCCTTGGGTGCCAAGGGCGCCGTGGAACGTCTGGCAAATGTGATCGGTGAAGAGTACGACGGCGCATCCCTGGGCATTGCCGTAGAGGACAAGCTGTCTGGCCCCCTGACGCTGAACCTGGGCATCATCCGCTCGGATGGGGACACGATGGAAGCAACGCTGGATATCCGCTATCCGGTGATGGCGAACCCTGACATGATTTTGAAATCCATTTCGGCGGCTGTGGCCCCGGCCGGGCTTTCCGTTACGGTGAACGCGCTGAAAGCGCCCCATCATGTGCCGGAGGACAGCCCCTTGGTGCAGTCCTTGCTGGAGGCTTATCATCAGGTAACAGGCAGGCCCAAGCAGGCGATCGCCATTGGCGGGGGTACGTATGCCCGGTGCTTAAAGCAAGGGGTAGCCTTTGGTGCGATGTTCCCCGAAGAAGAAGAACTGGCCCATCAGGCTGGGGAATATATGTCTATCGACAGCCTGATGACCAATATTCTAATTTTTGCCAAGGCCATCCTCATGCTGGCGGGAGAATAAAGGAAAAATGCTTTGGCGGGGCGGCAGAAGCTGTCCCGCCGTTTTTCTTAGCACAAAAAAGCCTCCTGCTGCGGCTGAAAACCACGGCAGGGGGCTTTCTTCATATTTTGAAACGCGCAGGCTTTCGTATTAGCGGCCGATGCGGGGTGTTACGCGCCCGGGATAAGACTGCCTTTTGCCGGGCGTGGCTGAGCGCGGCCTTTCTGAAGGCACGGCCCTGAGCTGGCGGCCTTGGGATATCGCGGCTTGCACCGCCGGCGGCCGTCCCCGGGTGGGGGCTTTCGGGGGCGGGGTCAATACAACCATGGGATAGGGATGATCCTGTACCACGGGTATCTTTTTGCCCAGCAGCTTTTCGATGTCCCTCAGCTTTGTTTTTTCCTCAATATCGCAAAAGGATATTGCGATGCCGCTATGGCCGGCACGGCCGGTGCGGCCGATGCGGTGAACATAGGTTTCGGGCACATCCGGCAGGTCAAAATTGATCACATGGGAGAGTTCTTCAATATCCAGGCCTCGGGCGGCAATATCCGTAGCCACCAGCACACGGGTCTTCCTGCATTTGAAATCCCGCAAGGCCTGCTGGCGGGATGCCTGGGATTTATCGCCGTGGATCGCCTGGGCATCAACACCGGCACTTGTCAGTTCCCGGACTACACGGTCCGCACCATGCTTGGTTCTGGTAAATACCAAAGCCGACTGGATGACGGGATCTTTCAGCAGATGCACGAGCAGGTTGCGCTTGCTGACCTTGTCCACAAAATAAACGGATTGCGCAATTGCATCCACAGTGGATGACACGGGCGTCACTGCCACCTGAACGGGGTCAGTGAGCATGTCGCTGGAGAGCGCGGCAATTTCCGGGGGCATGGTCGCGGAAAAGAACAATGTCTGCCGCTTTGCAGGGATTTTGGAAATGATTTTCCTCACATCCTGGATAAAGCCCATGTCCAGCATCCGGTCCGCTTCGTCCAGGGTCAATATCTCTACCCTGCGCAAATCGATAATTCCTTGATTGATCAAATCGTTAAGCCTTCCGGGTGTGGCCACCAAAATATCCACGCCCCGCCTTAAGGCCATTTCCTGCGGCCTTTGGGGTACACCGCCAAAGATAACGGCGGTATTAAGGCCTGTATACTGCCCATAGGTGCGAAAGCTTTCGAAAATTTGAAGTGCCAGTTCTCTGGTCGGTGTCAATACCAGGGAACGAATCGGACGGGGGATTTGCCTTACCGTGCCTACGGCGCTTAAACGTTGCAAAATCGGCACTGCGAAGGCGGCCGTTTTACCGGTACCCGTCTGGGCACAGCCCAATAAGTCTTTGCCGGCCAGTGCCGGGGGAATAGCCTTTTGTTGAATGGGGGTAGGTACGCTGTAGCGCGCCTGCTCCAGGGCCCGCAAAATGGGGGGAAGAATGGATAGCTGTTTGAATTCCATGAATACTCCTTTTATGTATGCATTGGTCTAACTGAGGGCGTAAGAAGCCGAGACCCGTGGAATCTGTACTTCGGCCGGTTGCCCCATGCACAAGAAAAACCACAACTTCCACAAGACGGAAATCGTGGTTCCGAAAAAGCGGTAAGGGTTTTTTGTTTGCATCGGGCTGATTGTGCAGCCCCATCCACGGCGTGTTGCATGATTGGCTGCACGACTTAGCATAGAGCAAAAGCACGATTTTGTCAACTGACAATTGCAAGCATCCTTTTGCTTGCCTCTGTTTTCAAATAGTGGATACGCTTGAAGCAGACGCTGGATGATTTGATATTATTTTTGAAATTTCTTCCATGTGCGAACCATCCGTTCCGCAGCATCCGCCATAGATTTTTATATCCATGGCGCCGGCCAGGGCTGCCATGGCATCTGCCAGGGCTTTTGCGCCGGAGGCCTGAAGTTCGCAGGAGCCGTCCAGGGCTTCGGGGGGCAGCGGCGAAGTATTGGCTTGGATGCCCAGAAATCTTTCCTTCACGGCTGGGGTTTGATTCATTGGTGTCAAAAGCGCCTCCCGCAAAACGAGGGGATGAACGCAATTGGTCATATAGCAGACGGGTTTTCGTGATACGGCTCCATCTATGGCAAGGATGGCATCGTGTATGGAAGTTCCATCCATCAGCCTTCCGTTCTTTCGGATCATGAAACTGATGATATAGGGAAGCCCCGTGGTTTCCATGGCCTGCGCCATGCCGACGGCTTCCGGAAGTGCCGGCATAATGCCTGCGTACAGATAGTCGGCGCCGGCCTTTTGAAACAATTCCGCCTGCCAAAGGTGAAATTCTCTGGCTTTATCCACGGATAACGAATCATCCCCCTGGTAAGCGTCACCTTTGCAGCCCATCAGGCCGCCAGTAAACATGGGAACGGTACAACCCCTTTTAAGGTTGTTCAAGAAGTCAACATTATCCTTGATAATGGATGGATCAAAGCGGGATTTTGCCACACGGTCCCGGTTGGCCCGGCGGGTGGGCGTAGCGGCCAGAAAGGGAAGGCGGTATCGGCAAGCGATTTCCCGGTATTCCGTCCAAAGCGCACGCAGCGCTTTGCTGCCTTCCGCGTCGTATACAAGTCCAGCCATGGCCACGTGCTCATCAAAGGCAAGGCCGTATTCCCTTTTCAGCCGCTCGCCCAATGCACCTTCCATGAGCATGGCGCGGCTTGAAAGAAAGCATTCAGAAAAATCCAAGCCTTTCCCCTCCTTTTTGCCCTTCGAATTGCAGTATGCCAAACAGGGTAGTATCCGGATGATTCTGCCAGGATATTGCATTTCCATTCTATCATATTCCGGGTATTGTTTGGGATGGCGGAGTTTGTCTTTCCAATGCTTTTTCTTCGTAATACGCGGCCTTGGATTGACGGAAGGCTCCTGGTGGTTGTATGATACTGGGAAAGGAAGGGGGAGGTTTTTTCTATGCTGCAGGAACAAAAGATATGGGTGGGTACCGGGGCGGAGCCGGTGTTTTTGCTGCCGCAGATGGCCAACCGCCATGGGCTGATTGCCGGTGCAACCGGGACAGGAAAGACCGTTACCCTGAAGGTGCTGGCCGAAGGGTTTTCCGATTTGGGCGTTCCCGTTTTTTTATCGGATGTTAAGGGCGATCTGGCCGGCATGGTCCGCCCCGGCGAGCATTCGGACAAGCTATCCGAGCGCCTTTCCCAAACCGGCGTGCAGGGCTTTGCCTATAAAGGGTATCCCACCGTATTTTGGGATGTGTATGGGGAAGCCGGCCATCCCATCCGTACAACGGTGAGCGAGATGGGGCCGCTGCTTTTAAGCCGCATGCTCTATCTTAACGAAGTGCAATCGGGCGTTCTGAACATCCTTTTCAGGGTCGCAGATGATGAGGCCATGCCATTGGTGGATATTCGGGACTTGAAGGCGATGCTGTTATATGTAGGCGAACATGCGGGAGAGTATACACTGCAATACGGCAATGTATCGAAGGCTTCCGTTGGGGCCATCCAGCGGGCCATAGCCATCCTGGAGGACCAGGGCGGAGACCGGTTTTTTGGCGAACCGGCCTTTGATATCGCCGACTGGATGCAAACCGATGAGGAAGGCCGGGGGAGCATCAATGTACTGGCTGCGGACAGGCTGTTTCAAAAACCGGCCATGTATGCCACGTTTTTGCTGTGGCTGTTGAGCGAACTATATGAGAGCCTGCCGGAGCAGGGGGATAGCGATCTGCCCAGGATGGTGTTCTTCTTTGACGAGGCACATTTGCTGTTTGCCGACTGCCCCCGGGTGATGATGGAAAAGGTGGAGCTCGTTGTCCGCCTGATCCGCAGCAAAGGGGTGGGGGTGTACTTTATCACCCAAAACCCTGCCGATATTCCCCAAAGCGTTCTTGGCCAATTGGGCAACCGTGTTCAGCATGCCCTGCGGGCCTATACGCCCTTGGATCAAAAGGCCGTAAAGGCGGCGGCGCAGACTTTCCGCACCAACCCCGCCTTTGATACGGAGGAGGCCATTACAAACCTCAAAATCGGGGAAGCCCTGCTGTCCTTCCTGGATGAATCCGGGGCGCCCGGTGTGGTGGAAAAGGCGGTCATTCTTCCGCCCCAATCCTTTATGGGAGCCATTGACGCAAACCTTAGAAAAGCATGCATCGAAACCAGCAGCTTTTATCATAAGTATGAAGAGGTTATAGATCGGGAAAGCGCATATGAAATCCTTCTGAATACACTTCAGGTAGGGAAAACCGTGTACATGCCTCCGGCCGATGCGCCCCAAATGCCTCAAGCGCCTGTACAGAAGGCAAGCCCCAAACAACAGCAAGGTTTTATGGTCTACGATGCGGCCACAGGCCAGTACGTAAAACGGGAGATTCCCACCATGGCTCCCGTTCCGCAGATGTCCCAGCCTGAGGAGGCGGCTGTTCCGCAGGAAAGCACCATCAGCCGGTATCAGCCGGAATCTCCCGCTGCTGGCACTGCCCGGGAGGATAGGGCGCGCCAGGCTTATGAAAAAGCCGAAAAGGAAAGGCTTACGAAGGAAAGGCGTGACCATGCGGATGAATTGCGGGAAGAGCGTGCCCAGCGCGCCCGAAGGAACGACTCCATTCTCGGACGGCTGAAAAACAGCGCGATCAGCAGCGTGGGCCGGGAACTGGGGCGGACCCTTACACGGGGTATACTGGGTTCCTTTACGAGGAAATTAGGCGGTTGACATATAATTCTGCAATGTGAAATGGGCTACCCAAGGGGCATTGCCCCTTGGGTAGTGTTATAGGGGCAGCGCCCCTAAGGAAGGGATTTATGGTATCAAGCAAAACACGGGCAATTTTGAGCAAGCTGGCGCTGCTCACCGCCGCCCTGATCTGGGGCAGTTCTTTTTTTATCATGAAGAATTCGGTGGATATCTTCCCCATGTATCACCTGCTGGCAATGCGCTTTACGCTGGGCTGCGGGCTATTGTGTCTGATTTTTTATAAAAAACTTCATAGGATTACGAAAAAAACACTGCTCCGGGGTGCGCTGATCGGTGTCATTTTATTTTTCGCATATACTACGCAAACCTTGGGCCTCAAGCAGACGACGCCGGGGAAAAACGCCTTTTTGACGGCGGTATATGTGATTGTGGTGCCGTTTTTCTTCTGGCTTATCAGCAAAAAAAGACCTGATGTATTCAATTGGATGGCGGCGGTTCTATGCCTGGTGGGGATTGGCTTGGTTTCCGTTACCGGCGAAATGACCATCGGCATCGGGGATGGGCTTACCTTGGTGGGCGGAGCGCTGTACGCCGCCCATATGGTGGCGATTGCCAAAAGCAGCCAGGATGAGGACCCGGTACTGCTTACCTTGATCCAGTTTGGCTCGGCTGCTGCCTGCTCCTGGCTGTTTGCGCTTTCCACGGAGAGATTTCCGTCGAACGTGCCTGTCGCAGGGTGGGGGGCGTTTCTTTACCTGGCGCTGTTTGCCACCGCGGGCGCCCTGCTTTTGCAAAATGTGGGGCAGAAATATACCCATCCCGCGGCAGCGTCCATCCTGTTAAGCCTGGAATCGGTGTTTGGCGTGGCGTTCTCCATGGCGTTTTATGGGGAAACGCTTACGCCCCGGCTTTTTGCAGGCTTTCTTATGATCTTCCTTTCGGTTATGGTGTCAGAAACCAAGCTCGCTTTTTTCAGAAAAAGACAGCTTGCGTAATTCATACTATTTCCAAACATGAATGCGTCGTTACGGCGGCTCTTTTCGTGTGGGGCATTGTCGCCTTCCGCTCAACGTAGCGCTGCTACGTTTTGCGCTGGCTCCTTGCCCCGCACGAAAATATCTCACCGCTTTGGACGCATTAATATTTTTCATTAGTATCAAAACCCGGCCCTAAAGCAGTTAAGCTTTCGGAGCCGGGCTTTTTTATTGTTTGCTTATTCTTCTTCTACCCATGCCGGTACTTTTTGCGATCGGCCGATGCCGATTAATTCTGTCGTGGAGCGGGGATTGGTCTTTCCGCCGTTGTAGGAGCCGATGCGGGAAACCTGCTTGCCCATAAACATCATGACTGCCGTCTGGCCGCCGTCCAGGTTCAGGGCGGTCTGGCAGCCCCCTTCCAGCATCATATCCATCATCGTTGTCAGGCTGACGCCAATGCTTTCATCACGCAAGCGGGCTTCGGCCAATACCGCGTAGTAGTGGCCCGGCTCCACCATGCCGATAGCGCAGCGCGGCTGGTTTGATTTGCCATACTTAAATTCCGGCACATCGGGATTGGGCTTGCCATCCCGTACCAGGATGGGCCCAAAGGCGAACACATCCCTTGCACCCATGCCCAGATATTGCTGGGCAGTGATCTCATCTGACCGGTATACATTCATAACCCCGCCGGGAAGCAGTGCCAGGGTGTCCAGTGTGGGAAAGCGAGAGCGGGGGTAAACGGAAGTCTTGTCGCTGATAATCTTTCCATCCCTGATAATGATGCCCACCATTAAGTTTTTTCTTGCCTGGCGGTAGGTATAGTAATCGGTGTTCATGGCAAACACCACCTGATTTTCTGCTGCAATGCGGTCCGGCTGCACATGCCTGGCTTCACCCCACAGGGCATTGTCAAAGGCGATAGCTGAAAAATTTTCACCCGCTGCCACATCGCTGTAAATGTTAGCTTCGTACCATACGAGGGGTTTGTTGGGATCCTTTATGCGGATGATTTGCGCACGCAAGGTTGGGGATGCGTAAATCCATACCCCTTCCTCAACACTTTCGTAAATGAACTCCCCTTCCATAAGAAATCCCTTTTCATTGGTGGGGGGAAGCGTAGGCAATACGCTGGGCCGCAGCGTGGGCATGGGTGTCTTGGTCGGCTTGGGGGTCTTGGTTGGTTTGGGCGTTTTTGTAGGCTTCGGAGTATTCGTGGGCTTGGGTGTGGCCGTCGGCAAAGGCGATACGGTTGGCGAAAGCGCCGGTTCCGCCGCAGGCTCGGCTTTTTGTACTGGAGCCTGTGTGGGCACCCGGGAGGGCTTGGGGGTATTCCCGGCCGATACGGAGGCGGGAGTCCACAAAAGAAGCAAGGTCAATAAAGTCGAAAGCAGCCTATTACCAGTCTTGCGCAAGGGTTTTTCCTCCGCTTTTAAGAAATGTTCTCCAGAAAATCGTTTTTGGCCTCATCAGGCCCTACCAAAGTCCGTACCAGCCCAAAGAGGGAATTATCATATTTGCCGGCATCCAGAACTTCAAAATTGGTTCGATGCTGGGTCACGTGCAAATCATACGCATCCTGGGCAGCCTGAAGGGGTGTTCTTTCACTAAGAGCCGGGGAAGGATTAAGCCAGTTCATGGTGATCTGGTTTTCAGGGTACAGGTGCAGGTAAAGCTTTTTTACATCCCAAACACCGTATTGTGCAGCGGATTCGGGATATATATCCGTTTTTGAGGCATTTTCCACGCTCCAAATCGCTGCGTCGGCACATAAACGGTGGGCGCCATGGCCATACTCGCCCTCCACGTCGTGGGAGACCACCACTTCGGGCCGGTATTTGCGCAGGAGTGATACCACATAATCCCGCACCTGGTTCTTTTTCCACTTCTGATAGGCTTCCTTCAGGGTACTGCTGTAGCTATCCCAAAAGGTGCCAATGACAGGGTATGTATGCATGCCCATATCCCATAGCCCGTTGAGCAGCTCACTGGAGCGGGTGGTGTTGGAGGCGGTGAGGTAGCAGACGACTACTTTTCTTTTTTGTTCAACCGCATAATAAGGGATGGTCCCTCCCAGATAGATTAACTCATCATCCGGATGGGCCACCAGTAAAAGCAAATCCGCCTTTTCCTCTGTCGGCTGCCATTTTTGCACCCAATCGGGAACCTGGCCCGGGCCGAACAAAAACACTTCATTCAGCAATAGGGACGTCTTTTTCTCCGATAGCGCCACAATGCGCAGTCTCTTCACATTTGGCAATTCCATATATGCGTGAAGATACCGCGTATCCCCCTGGGCTACGGTAACCCATTTTTCTCCTTCCTGGGTCTGCACCTCCCAACTGGAGGGCATCTTTCCAAAGCATACATACAGAGAAGCACAGGTTTTACCTTCCGGCAGTGTAAACTGCACATAGGGGTTTTTCTTCTGCCCGGTTTCCCAAGGGGTGGTGTATTTCCGGTCGAAAAGGGATTTCAACCCGTGTCGGGGCGACCTGGGAGAGATTTCGCAAAGAGCGGTGATGTCCTCCGCTGCCCCTGCAGCCGAGGCCAATGCCGGCGGGGCTGATACCGTAAGGAAAAGCGTCAGGCATAGTAAACCCCACAGACACGCGGCTTTCCTGCAGCCTTTAATTGCTCTTATCATCATATACAAACGGCGCTTCCAAAGTCCCTTCTCCCGTGGTTGGCTTCCACTTCGTTAAATTCAGCCGGCAAGCCGGGCGCCAGCCCAGGTTTTCCACCACTACCCGGATGTAGCCCAGGTTGCCTTTCACCTTGGTACAACGCGCCCCAAAGGATTTGGTTTTCGATTGGCTCCGCGTCCAGTAAGGGCTGTACTTGGTGGAATATTTGAAAAGCCCGTTTGCCAGGGCATAGGCGGTACCCTTGGCCATGCGGGATTTGTTGCTGTTAAAACCATAGGCTTTATTGGATAAATCTTCTCCCGAGGGAAGGAAAACCGTGCCCAACTCCTCACTGTAAAGCAGCAGGGACTGTTCCTCCTTGGTAAATCCCTCCGAAAGGAACGTGCTGTTCAAAAAGTTATACATATCCGTTTTGTTCCAGGCACCCTTAAAGACTTTTCTGTATTCGTCATCATCCGGATGGACGCGCCGGTTGCCCAGCACATACTCACTCAGCAGCAGCGCCTGCCCATCATCTGCCGCCAATACACGCCACAGGATTGGCATTTCTTCCCCGTTTTCCCCTTGGGGCCAGGTGCCTAAAAGTACATATTGGTAGCCGTCTTCCTTTGTATATCCACGCAGCGATTCAGCTCCGGCCGCCAATGGCGAAAGCGCCATCATCATACTCAGGCAGGCAGCCAGCAGGATTTGTATCCTTTTTTTCATATGTTTCACCCTTTGTCTTGGCATTTTAACCGCATGTGCACATCATAGCCAAAATCAAAACCCCTGTAAAGGGTTTTGCAGTAAAAATCTTGAATTATACGCCGCCTTCCAAAGGGAAACGCAGAAACGCCGTGATAAGGGGTTTTTTCACTGATTCACTCCGCCGGTACATTTTCCGATATACCGGCTCCCAGCATTCCAGACAAACTGCGGATGTTGGATTTCGGCCCGAATTTTCCGGTGGTGTTGATCTTTTCCCCCATGAAAACCAGTGCGACCGTTTGGCCGCCATCCAGGTTCAGCGCCTGGGTAACGCCCAATTCCATCATGCGCTGGGCTATCCAGGGAAGCCCCGTTCCCTTACTTTTTTCATGTCTTCCCTCTACAACAATGCTTACATAATGGTTGGGGGCCACCATGCCGAAAACGTTCCTGGGCTCCAGGTTTCTATTTTTTTTGAAAATCGCTTCATTTGCAATACCATCCCTGATGAGGATGGGGCCGAAGGCGAACACGTCCGTTGCGCCCATAGCCAGGTATTCCTCGGCGGTATGCTCCTTGCTTTTGAAAACCTTCAGGCTTCCATCCGGAAAAAGCGCCATCGTTTCCAGGTTGGGAAAGCTGCCGGCGTCATTTTTCAAGGTCTGGTCGCTGATGATTTTTCCATCCCGGATGATAATGCCCTGGGTGAGCTTGTGGGATTTGCGATCTCCGAAATAATCGTCGCTTACAGAAAACACAAGACGGTTTTTCCTGGCGATTGTTTCGGGATACTTGAACTTTGTACCGGGCTTTTCGGGGTTTGACAAAACGCTTTTCAAACGCTGGTCCCCTTTGAAGCGGATCACCGATTCATACCAGATGAGCGGCTTGTTCGGATCAGCATACCGCTGGATTTCCACCTGGAGATCCTTCGTTTTGTACAGCCACAAGCCATGCTCCGCATCGGCATGGATGAATTCTCCCTCCTGCGCAAGCAAAAACCCTTCTCCATCCAGAGGCGGCAGGGCGGGCCATATTTCCTTTTCCGGTGCCAGGATGGGCTTTGGCGTTTTTGTAGGCTTTGGCGGCTTTGCCTTTGCAGCCAGTATTGCCTGATTTGCGGGCAGGCTCCCGGCCTGGGCTGGATGCCATCCGATCAACGTGACACAACACAGCACGGCGTAAACCGCCAGCGCTGTCCATTTCATTTTTTGCCTGCTCATAAGGTGCTATGATCCTCTCATGACGCGCTATTTTGCGTTGATATGTTCAAAAAAATCATTCCCCGCCTCATCCGGTCCCACCAGGGAGCGAACCAGCCCGAATTTTGCGCAGTTATAAGCGCCCGAATCCTTTACACGAAAAGCGTATTCCTGCTGGGTCACATGCTGAGCGTACCCAAGGGATGCCATATCGAAGGCTGTCTTTCCCTGAAAGGCGGACAGGGGCCTGCGCCAATCCATTTTGATGCTGTTTTCCCGATACAGGTGCAAATACAGTTTAGGTACATCCCATACGCCGTATAATGTGGCGGATTCGGGGTATTGCGCAGGGTCGGAAGACACTTCAAGGGCAAATTGGCTCATCGCCGCGCAAAGCCGGTGGGCGCCATGGCCATATTCACCCCGGATATCATGGCTCACCACGACCTGAGGCTGATACTTGCGGTACAGATCCACCACAAAACGCTGGGTTTTCTCCCGACCCCATAATGCGTACATCTCCTCCAGAGAATCATGCCGCCGATCCGGAAAATTGCCAATGACAGGATAGTGGGTCAACCCCACCGTCCACAGCCCGTTGAGCAGCTCGCTTCTTCTTCTCACGTTGGCACAGGTCATATAGGCAACCAGCACGTTTTTTTGAAGCTGCCCCGCGTAATAGGGGAGCGTGCCGCCCATATACAAATGCTCATCGTCGGGGTGGGCGACCAGCACCATCAGGTCCGCCTTTTCCACCGTTGGTTGCCACCGCTGCACCCAGTCTGGGATTTCACCATTCGAAAAAACGTAAAGCTCATGAATGGAGATGCTTCGCTCTTCCCGGTTTTCCATGATAAGACGTAGCTGTTTTTGCCCGTTCAGGGGGATATACGCATGCGCAAAGCCCTCCCGGGTATCCGTATGCACCTTATCCCAAGCGCCGTCTTCCGCCTCCAGCGTCCATGCATCCGGCATGTTGCCCCAGCAGATATATATCCCGTAAGCGCCGGATTCTTCGGGCAGCATGATGGCTAGCTCCGCCTCCAGGGTTTTTGCGGTTCCCCAGGAGGTAGTAAATTTACCGTCATGCATAAGCCGGATATGCCTCCTGTTAACAGAAGGGGTTAGGGCGCAGGAGGGTGTTATATCCTTTGCTTCCTGTGAAAGGGCGGGTGCTGCATAAAGCATAAGCAGCAGAACAAAAAGCCCCCATAGGGAGCGCTTCAATTTGATTCCTCCTATATATTCACTTATCCGGCTTGTATAAACCGGCCGATAATAGCTTCGACAATGCGCAGATTTCTCCTGCCGGGATGCTAAAAGCAAAGAGACCAGTCCTTTGAAAAAAAAGAAAGGGTATTTCCTTACGAAATACCCTTTCAGGGCCTGCTAAAAAGGAAACCTCCAAATAATGGAAAGATTTACCTTTCGCAATCGGACGAACACATGCACAGCTTCTTTTCTCTCTCACCCACACAGGCGCTTTCCGGTTCGCTCTACATTTAAAGAAGGAACATTACGCCTTTCATGTGCTGGTCCGAAACAATCCCTTCGGATCATCTGCCCCAACTGTAGCATGCCCCGGCATGCGCGGGATATGCGCGGAAATTGGATTGGTTTTATTTCTTGGCAGGAATGCGCCTGTTCTTACGAGAATAAGATAAGGATGCCGCTTTTTTAAGTTGATCTCGTTTTTCAGCAATCAATGGGAGTGTGTTTGTTCCATGTCCCAAGGTTCCTTTCGATTAAAGCAACTGGCCGGTGATGAGGAGTACGAGGCAGGAAGCATTTTATATCAGCGGGGCGGGGTGCGCTCTCTTTCTTCAAGTGCAGATTCCCTCCGCTTTGCCGTGGCTGGCACACCTCGCAGGGAAGTGGTGCTAAGGGCGGAAATGCCTGCCCAATGCTCCTGCTCCACCCATGAAAAGCTGGGTGTCTGCCGCCATATTGTAGCCGCTACCCTGATGGCCCAGGAAACAGGCGCTCTTCAGGAGATGAACAGGCGCCGTGCCGCGCTGGGCGCACCGCTTCTTTTGCATGCCATGGAGGGTGCGCTGCCGGAGACGGGCGCAGTTCGCATGGAGGTTACACTGCTGCATGAAAAGGATGCAAGCAAGCAGCCGGTGATGCGGGTGGGCATCCGCATTGGAGAAGACCGCCTGTATGTGGTGCGCAATATTCCTCAATTTTTAGAAGCCATTGACCAGAATACCGCCCTTCCCTTTGGGAAAGGTTTTATTTTCCATCCCGACTGGATGCGGTTCACGCCCCGGGAAAATGCGGTGCTGGACATCCTTCGGGCCTTGTGTGAGGCGCAAAGGGAAGTGGGCGTCATCCAGCATGGCATGGAAGCCCGGACCATGCGCCTGCCTCACCGGTTCGTCCTGGAACTCATGCATCAGCTCAAAAAGCTGCCTTTCAGGCTGGCGGTTGATGGCGTGGCGTATCATGTATCCCGGGTTCAGGAAAAGGAGATCCCCCTCAACTACCGGGTGACGGGCAATACCAGGGGGCTGACGATTGAGGCGGAACTGCCGGCCGACTTGACGCCGCTTACGCCGGACAGTGCCTACGTATGGTTTTCCGGCGATGTGGTGGCACTTAACCGCATGCAGCAAAGCGTAATGACGGTTCTATGCGCACAGGAGTTTGAGGGCCGGGCATCATTTGATTTTCCCAGCAAGGATGCGCCCAAGGTATTAAGTGAGTTGGTGCCTTGGCTGCAATTGACCGGTGTGGTGGAACTGGATGCTGCGCTGAAAAAGCAAATTGTCCGCTTGCCATTGAAAACAAAGCTGTTTTTGGATAGGGTAGGGCCGGATGTGGTAGCCCGTACCGTTTTTGCCTATGGCCCCCATGAAATCGACCCCTTTAACAGCCAGCCGGACGATGTGAAAGAGCAATCCATGCACCTTATCATGCGGGATGCCAGCGCCGAACGGGCGATACTGGACGAATTGGCCAACGCGGGATTTCATGTGCGCAAGGGAAAGGTTTACTTAAGCGGGCAGGATGCCATTTTTTACTTCGTTTCCGAAGGCGTCGGACGGCTGATGCAACTATGCGAAATATTTGCCAGTAATGATTTCAAGCGCATGACCCCACGCCGGCCGCAGTTGAAAGGTACGATGGAGGTATCAGGCGATCGTCTTTTGCTGTCATTTACAGAGGATGGGCAGCCATCCCAGGAAATCCTGGATATATTTGAAGCGCTTCACCAGCGGCGCAAGTATTTCCGCCTGAAAGACGGTTCTTTCTTGGATCTGAGCCAATTAGGCTCCTGGGAGGCCATGGCCGATACCCTGGTGGAAAGCGTACAAAACGAGCATCGGGAGCAAGTATCCGGGAATATATTAAGCCTGAGCGCCTACAGAACCTTATATTTGAATGCGTTACTATTTGAAAACGGGCTGCCAATTGAGACCGATGACAGTGTATCGCAAACCGTATCCGCGCTTACCGTGCCGGAATCCTGTGCTCTTTCCCCCTGCCCAAGCCCCCTGAGCGGGCGGCTGCGGCCCTATCAATTGCGGGGATTTGCCTGGCTTCAGGCATTATACCGCCTGCACATGGGCGGCATCCTGGCCGACGATATGGGCCTTGGGAAAACCGTGCAGGTGATTGCACTCCTTCTATGGGCACACCGTGAGGAAAAGGAGCGCATGCTTAGCATTGTGGTTACGCCTACCTCCCTTTGCTACAACTGGCAGGCGGAATTCACCCGGTTTGCCCCGGAACTGAACGTGGTAACATTGGTGGGCGGGCAGGCGGTCCGGGCTGCGCAAATCGAACAGTTAAAAAGCTCCGGCAAGGTGGATGTACTCATTACTTCCTATCCTCTGATCCGCAGGGATATCGGGCTTTTGCAGGATGCAACCTTCCGGTTTGCCATCCTGGACGAGGCCCAGCATATCAAAAACGCCGCCAGTGTGGGGGCTGTGGCCGTAAAGCAGCTTAACGCACAATCGAAGATCGCTTTGACCGGAACGCCTATGGAAAACAATATCGGCGAATTGTGGTCAATCTTTGACTTTGTGCTGCCGGGATATCTGCTCAGTTACTCCCAGTTCATCCGCCAGCATGGGGATGGCCGGGATATGGACAGCCTGCGCCAAAAAATCCGGCCCTTCCTTTTGCGCCGCCTGAAAAAGGATGTGCTGACCGAGCTTCCCGACAAACTGGAAACGACCATTCTGGCACAAATGCCTCTGGAACAATCCCGGGTCTATCAGGCGGCTCTTCTGCGCCTGCGCAGCCGGGTGGACGACCTGCTGCGCACAAAGGGGATGAACCGTGGCCGCACGGAGGTGCTGGCCGCGATTACGGAATTAAGGCAAATCTGCTGCCATCCGGCGCTGTGCCTGCCAGATTATTCTGGAACCAGCGGGAAACTGGATCTTCTCCTCGAAATTCTGCCCGGGGCGCTTGAATCGGGCAGGCGGGTTCTGCTCTTTTCCCAGTTTACCAGCATGCTGAAAATCCTGCGCCGGTATTTGGAGGCGGAAGGTATTCAGTGCCTGTACCTGGACGGAGAAACACCTCCCGCCAAGCGCCTGCAATTGACCGACAGTTTCAATAGCGGCGAAGGCCAGGTTTTCCTGATCTCCTTGAAAGCTGGGGGTACAGGCCTTAACCTGACCGGGGCGGATATGGTAATTCATTACGATCCATGGTGGAACCCTGCCGCCGAAGACCAGGCTACCGACCGTGCCCACCGCATCGGCCAGACCCGCAAGGTGGAAGTGGTGCGTTTGATTACCCACTTAAGCATTGAAGAGCAGGTGGTGCGCCTGGGCAAAAAGAAGCGGGCGCTGTTTGACCAGTTGATAACCGCCGGGGAGGAAATGCCGAACCAGCTTTCCGAGGCGGATATCCGGGCGCTGTTTAACTAGGGTACGTACTAGGGTGCGATCCTAACTGCGATTGCTTGGTGTGCGATGGGGGTGAAAGCAATGTGCGGACGTTATCTGCTATACCTGGACCCGGCTATTCCCGAAATCCAGGCCATTCTGGATAAAATGGAGGGGATGGAGGCAGCCCAGGGGGAAATCTGCCCCAGCTTGAAGGCGCCGGTCATTGTGTCCGACGGCCAGGGGGGATGGACCGTCCGTACCATGCAATGGGGCTTTCCCCATTGGGAGCGAAAAAGCCCCGTGATCAATGCCAGGCAGGAGACGGTGGCGCAAATATCTTTTTTTGCTCCTTCCTTCAGGTCCCGGCGCTGTCTGGTTATGGCCAATGGCTATTATGAATGGCGGCGCACGCCCACCGGCAAAAAAACCAGGGAGAAATACTTTATTTCTGCCAAAGAAGGCCGGCTCATGTATTTGGCTGGTGTTTATACCGAGCTTCCCGATGGCCGGGAGGTATTCGCGGTGGTGACCAGGCCTGCCGACAGCCAGATGGCGCCGCTGCACCACCGGATGCCGGTGGCCCTCAAGGACAAGGAATCTCGAAAAGCGTATCTTTCCGGGCCGGCCGAAGCCTTTATCACCCTTGCCCGTATAGAGGATATGCCATTACATATCATTCCGGCGGCGGATTAACGTTTCTCCTCAGAGCAGCATCCGTATTCCATTTTACATATGAAAAGAGGTATTTATCATGCAAGAAAATTGGAATTCCGTCGGCATAGCTCCGGCCAATATTCTTTTACCCAGGGAAAACCTTTCTCACACCGCTTGGGCTGTGGTGGCCTGTGACCAATATACCTCCCAGCCCGCCTATTGGGAAGAAACAGCGCTGGCGGTGGGGGATCAGCCTTCCACGCTGCATATTACACTTCCGGAAATCTATCTTAGTGAAAGTGAAAAGCGCATGCCTCGCATTCATCAGACCATGGAGGATTATATCCGCCAGGGAACGATATACGAGGCTGTGCACCAGGGCTTCATATTGATCGAACGCCACACGGGAAGCGGTGCCCGGCTGGGGCTTGTGGTGGCAGCGGATTTGGATAGCTATGATTTTGCCCCGGGTTCTGCCTCCATGATCCGGGCAACGGAGGGCACCATCCTGTCCCGCATTCCGCCAAGGCTTGCCATTCGAAAAAATGCGAAAATGGAATGCACCCATGTGATGCTTTTGATGGATGATGTTATGGAGAGCGTAGTGGAGCCTCTTTACTCCATACGAGGCGAGCTGCCGGTTCTCTACGATTTTCCCCTGCAGATGGGCGGCGGACATCTCAAGGGATGGGCGGTAACAAAGCCGGAACTGCTAAGCCAGGTCTGCGCGGCGCTTACAGCCCTCAAGGCCCGCCTGCCGGAGGATAATCCGCTTCTGTTTGCCGTGGGCGATGGGAACCATTCCCTGGCGACTGCCCGCACCCATTGGCTGGAACTGAAAAAGACATTGACCCCGCAGGAGGCGCAGGTGCACCCTGCCCGGTATGCCCTGGTGGAAATTGAAAACATTCATGATGACGCGCTGACCTTCGAACCCATTCACCGGGTAGTGTTCCATGCAAACGGCGATAAGCTTATGCACGACTGGACGATGTACTGCCACGAGCGGGGCATGGATTTGAGCGAAAGCCCGTCAAGGCCGGGGGATCAGGCCATCGGTGTCTGCTATGGTGGCAGTGAAATGCAGGCCGTCATTTCCCGGCCGGAAGCCTCCTTGGCCGTGGGAACGCTTCAAAAATTCCTGGATAATTGGCTGAGCAAGAATCCCGGCGCGGAGATTGATTACATTCATGGAGAAGAAACCGTGCGGGACCTTTGCTCAAAACCGGATACGATAGGCTTTTTGCTGCCGGCTTTGGAAAAAGGAGCGCTTCTGCCTGCTGTGAGAACGGATGGTGCGCTGCCGCGAAAAACCTTTTCTATGGGCGCGGCTCATGAAAAAAGGTACTACATGGAATGCCGGACCATTCGATAAGTGTATGATGCCGGGAAAGAAGCGCTGAGTGAAAGGCGCTTCTTTTTCCTTTTTTGGAAAGATGAGATTGCATCAAAAATCCGTTCATGTTATGCTTTCAACAATACGCAAAACCTTGCCATGGGAAAAGGAGCTTGTATCATGATGAATTATTTGGAGAACGCCGTTGCCTATATTCAGGATTTATGCGCAATTCCAAGCCCCACAGGCTACACCGCCAGGGCGGAAGCATATTTGCTAAAAACACTGACAGGCTTGGGCTATCAGCCTGTTCATACAAAAAAAGGCACCGTGGTTTGCACCCTTGGCGGAGAGGGCAATCCTCTTTTGCTGGCCTCCCATGTGGATACCCTGGGGGGCATGGTGCGCAGTGTAAAATCTTCAGGCCGGCTGCGGTATACCCAGGTGGGCGGGTTTAATGACAATGCCATTGAAAATGAAACATGCCTTGTTCACACCCGCACAGGGGAAACATATCCCGGCACGGTGCAGTCCACCAAAGCGTCCATGCATGTTTATGGGGATACCACCTCTCTCCAGCGCAGCGCTGAAACGTTGGAGATTGTGCTGGATGAAGTGGTGAAAAACGAGAAGGATGTTCTGGCTTTGGGCATAGCCCCCGGGGATTTTATCAGCTGGGATGCCCGTACCCAGGTTACGGAATCTGGCTACATCAAAAGCCGGCATTTGGATGACAAGGCTTCCAGCGCCATTCTGCTGACCTTGGCGCAGATGGTAAAAGAAGGTGCCGTATCCCTTTCCCGCAGCGTAACCATTATGTTTACCGTTTATGAGGAGGTTGGCCATGGCGCCAGCGCCATATTGCCAAAGGACATTTGCGATTTAATCGCGGTGGATATGGGCTGCGTGGGGGACGACCTTGGCTGCGATGAGACCATGGTATCCATCTGTGCCAAGGATTCTGCCGGGCCCTACAACTATGAACTGACCGGGGAACTGATCACCCTTGCCAAGGAATTGTCCCTTGACTTTGCCGTGGATATTTATCCCAGGTATTCCTCCGATACGGCCACAGCCTTGAAATCCGGGCTGGAAGCGCGCCATGCGCTCATTGGTCCGGGCGTTTTTGCCTCCCATGGCTATGAGCGCACGCACAAAAAGGGGATTGAAAACACACTGAAGCTTTTGTGCGCGTTTGCCGCTGAAAAATAGAAAAATGGGGGCTGTCCACTTTTCGGGATAGCCCCCGCATTGTTCAAAGCTTTTCGAATCTATTGCTTGTAGGGGTCCTTAAGCGTACCGCTTCCTGCAGCTAAAAACAACTGTGTCAGGTTGACTGTCACCGCCGGCCGCACGCCGGTTTTTTCATCGGCTACTCTCAGACCTGGGCCATATACCATGCCGTTGTAATAAACAATGGCCTGGCAGTTTTCCTCTGTCCCCCGGGTGCTTAGCCACCACCAGCCCGCACCTGTGGTGGAGGCATGCAGGCTCTTGAGAAGCGCGTATTCCGTGCTTTGGCATTCCCGGGACTTGTCGTCTGCAAACCCGAAAGCAGGGTTTTGCACCTGCTCTTTGCTGAGCAGGAATACCTTGCCCAGCACCCCGTCGGTTTTCAGTGCAGTCCTTTCAGTGTCAGAAAAAGCTTCTTGAAGGAAAGCGCCGTTTAAAAATCCATACAAGGTGCTGTTTTGGTATCCGCCAAACGTTTCACCCTTTTCCAGTGCGGATACATCCAGAATCTTGTCGGACAACAACAGTGCTGTGCCGTTTTCCACCGACAGCACCCGCCACAGAATTGGCTGTTTTTCTCCCGTTTTGGATTGGGGATAGGTTCCCAGGCTGATATACTGGTAGTCCTTTTGGTATCCCCGCAAGGACAGGTTGATATCGTACTGCTTGCGCAAAGCATCCGCTTTCGCCTTGGCGTCCTCATACCCTTCCAGCGCTTCATATAAGGCGATGACCTCTTGCACCTTGCCGAAATCACCCTTTTGCTCTGCGGCTTGGGCGGTTTCATAAAGGGATTTGCGGCAGTTGTCCGCCTGCAATACGCTGTCCCGGTAGCTTCCCAGCGCGACGAAAGCCTCAAGCGCACCAGTATAGTCCTTATCCTTTAGGAGGCCTTGTGCCGCCTGATACTCTTTGGACAGCAATGCTTGCTGGCAGTATTCCGCCTGGCGCGGGCTATCCTGATATGCGCCCAGTGCCAAAAACGCTTCCCTGGCGGTACTGTAATCCCCTTTTGCCATCAGTTCCCTGGCCGCGTCATAAGCCTTTCGGGGAATCATAGCCGTGGCGGATTCCATACGCTTTATGCTGTCACGGAAGGAACCAAGCCCATGATAGGCCTCCTGGGCCTCCTCATAACATGCTTCCTCTTCCAGCCTGCGTGCCTCAATATAGCGGATATAAAGCCCGCTGCTCTTAAAATCTTCCAGGTTTTCAAAATCTACCTGAGCCTTGTCCAGTTCGCCTTCTTCCAAAGCCATCAGCGCTTTTATGTATAAGACAAATTTCCCGGCATCCTCATATTCCCCCAGGGCCTGAAATTCTTGCAGGGCCATATCGTATTCCTTCAGGGCAAGGTATTCCAGCCCCAGCTCGTACCGGGCGGAGCCGCTTGTCCCGCAGCCTGTCAGGCATAAGAGTCCCATGAGCAGTGCCAGCGTAAGTAGAACCGCCCTTTTCCCTGCCATACTTCCTTCCATTTTCATAGAACACCCTCCCACACATCGATCCACGACTTCTGTTGCATTTTCCCCCAAAGAGGGAGAAATTACGCAAAAAAGGCGCTTGCGGAAATCAAATTTCGCAAGCGCCTTTTTGAGGTTTTTCGTCACAGAGCCATCCAGCCGCTGTCTGAGGGATTTTTTTGAAATGCTTCCAGCTTTGCCAAATCTTTTTCCGATATGTAGCCTTCCTCCACCGCCACTTCAGCCAGAACGTTGAAATTGGTGAGGGATACATTTTCCACTTCGGCTTCCTTCAGCCGGTCGATCCCCTTTTGCATACCGTATGTAAAAATCGAAACAATGCCCAGTACCTGCGCTCCTGTTTCCCGAAGGGCTTCCACTACCTCAACGACGGAGCCGCCTGTGGAAATAAGATCCTCTACCACGACTACCTTTTGATCCTTTTCCACCCTGCCCTCAATGCGGTTGTTCCGGCCATGATCCTTGGCTGAGCCGCGGACGTAAGCCATGGGCAGGTCCAATAGCTCCGCCGCCAGCGCTGCATGGGCAATGCCAGCCGTGGAGGTGCCCGCTACCAGTTCACAATCCGGATAATGCTTTTGAATAAGCTTTGCAAGGCCCTCCTCTACCAGCTTTCGCACAGGAGGGTAGGACAATACCAAGCGGTTATCGCAGTAAATGGGGGACTGGATACCGCTTGCCCAGGTAAAGGGCTTTTCCGGGCTTAAAAACACGGCCTGAATTTTCAAAAGCGCTTTGGCAATCTTTCTTTTCATGGGAATCCATCCTTTCCTAACCGATAAAGTCTCGCTTGATTCTTTGGTAGGCGGCTGCCGGGTCTTGGGCGGCGGTTATGGGCCTTCCAACCACGATATAGTCGGTTCCAATTTCCCGGGCTTTTTGCGGGGTGGTAATGCGCACCTGATCGTCGGCACCGGCTTCAGGATAGCGGATGCCGGGGGTGACGGTCACAAACCCCTCGCCGCAGGCATCCTTTACCATGCGCGCTTCCAAAGGCGAGCAGACAATCCCGTCCAGCCCTGCCGCTTTCGCGTTTTTGGCATAGTGGATCACTGTTTCGTTAAGCCCTGCCGATATGAGCAGCTCCTTGTGCATGGTTTCTTCCCCGGTGCTTGTCAATTGGGTTACGGCAATCAGTTGAACATGTGCCCCGGCCAGGGCTCCGGCGTTTAAGCCCTCCCTGGCTGCAGCCATCATGGCGATTGTGCCCGCGGCATGAACGTTAACCATATCCACCCCTAGCCTGGCCAGGTTCTGCATGGCCTTCTTTACCGTGTTGGGAATATCATGCAGTTTTAAATCAAGGAACACCGGATGGCCTTTCTCCTTCACTTCCCGCACAACAGACGGCCCTTCCCCATAAAAAAGCTCCATGCCGATTTTCAGATATGGCTTTTCCCCGGTGAATTTGGAAAGGAATGTCCGCAAGTCATCCCGAGTAGCGAAGTCGCAGGCGATGATGACATCTTTCATCTGTGAGCCCTCCCTATTATGTCGGTTAGGTTTTGGATTCCGTATGTGTCCATTTTATCCGGAAGGTCTTCTATGATTTTTTTGCAAGCCCAGGGGTCCACCAGGTTTTGCGCGCCGACCTGCACGGCGGAAGCTCCTGCGGACATCATTTCGATCACGTCATCCGCCGTGGATACCCCGCCCACGCCGATGATGGGCAGCTCGCTTCCTACCCGTTCATATACCTGATAGACCATGCGCAGAGCCACGGGCTTGATGGCCGGGCCGGAGAACCCTGCCATTTTGGTGGATACGACAGGCTTTCCCGTCCGGGGATCAATGACCATGCCCAGAAGCGTGTTGATGAGTGTCAGCCCATCGGCTCCGGCCGCCTTGCAGGCGGCAGCAATGGCCGCGATGTCCGTCACATTGGGGGATAGCTTCATAAATACAGGCTTTTTGCAAGCCGCCTTTACCCTGCGGCATACAGAGGCCGCCCCTTCCGGGGTGACACCGAAAGCCATGCCCCCGTGGCGCACATTGGGGCAGGATATGTTGATTTCCAATAGGTCCACATCGCTCTGTTGATCGAAAGCCAAGGCGACCGTTTCATATTCCTCCAGGGAAAAGCCGGAGATGTTGGCAATTTGAACGCCTTGGTAGACCTTTTTTAATTTCGGTAGCTCATCGCCTATTACCTTTTCCACGCCCGGGTTTTGAAGCCCTATGGCGTTGAGCATGCCGCCTTCGCACTCGGCAATCCTGGGCAGGGGGTTGCCGTACCGGGGTTCCAGGGTAGTTCCCTTGAGCGCAATACCGCCCAGGCAGTTCAGATCATAAAATTGCGTCATTTCATACCCAAACCCAAAGGTGCCGCTGGCGGGAATAACGGGATTTTGAAGCGTAACGCTTCCAAGGTGCACTTCCAGCCGGTTCATAAAAGCACCTCCCTGCTTGACATAACCGGCCCGTCCACGCAAATGCGCCGGTTTCCGGCAATGGTCTGGCAGGAGCAGCCCATGCAGGCCCCAAATCCGCAGCCCATCCGGGCTTCAAAGGAGAGCTGACCCTCTTTTCCCAAACGGTGCACCGCCCGGAGCATGGGCTCCGGCCCGCAGGTGAAATAGTAATCATACGTCATGTTTTTCAGCGCATCGGTTACAAACCCTTTTATGCCAAGGCTTCCATCCACAGTGGTTACAGTGACACTTGCCCCCAGATTATGAAACTCCTTTTCGTAAAAAGCATCCGCTGCGGTATTAAAACCCAGCACGCAAGCAACATCCTCCCCCCGCAATTGCTCCATCAGGCCGTACAGGGGCGGGACGCCCACCCCGCCGCCCACCAGGGCGATTTTCTTTCCCCTTGCGGGGGCCGCGTCAAACCCATTGCCCAGCCCAACCAACAGGTTCAATTTCTCTCCCGCCGCAAGCGTAGACATAAGCGCGGTACCCTTGCCGACCACCTTGTAAATCAGGGTCATCCGCCCTTCCCGCCAGGTGCATACGCTAATGGGGCGCCGCAAAAACAGCCCCTGAAGCCGGATGTTCACAAACTGGCCGGGTTGTAAAATGGACCCTGTATCACCCAGCAGTGTCATTTCATACACATCCCGGGCTAGAGGCAGGTTTTTTGCAATCTCATATAAGCCTTCAATTGCCATGAACGGCCTCCTCGCTGTCAATGGTGGAAACACTCAGCGTGATTTCCTCCAATACATCCAGCAGCACCGCCACCGTATCCAAGGAGGTCAGCACCGCCACATTGTTTTCCACAGCCCAGCGGCGGATTAAAAATCCGTCCCTGCGGTGGCTGTCTCCGGCCTGCCCGCTGATGGTATTGAGGACATATGCCACATAGCCCAATTTGAGGGATTCCTGTATTTCATAGCTTCCCTCGCTGATTTTTTTGCGCTTTCTGGTACGTATGCCGTTTTCCTTGAGGAAGGCTGCTGTGCCCGCCGTGGCTTCAATGTTAAAGCCCAGGTTGTAAAACCGGTGGATGAGTGGCAAGGCCTTTTCCTTGTCCTCATCGGCAATGGTGGCAAGCACAGTTCCATAGTTCACCACCCGCATGCCGGAGGCCTTTAGCGCCTTGTACAGCGCCCGGTTCATGGTATCGTCATAGCCGATAGCTTCGCCGGTGGATTTCATTTCGGGGGAGAGATAAGCATCTGCGCCCCGCAGCTTGCTGAAGGAGAATACAGGGGTCTTCACGTACCAGCGCTTGCGCTCCGGGGCCACTCCAGTTCCATATCCTTGCATTTGAAGGGTTTGCTGAAGGGCAATCTTGGTGGCGATGTTGGCAAGGCGCACCCCGGTTACCTTGGAGATAAACGGCACGGTCCGGGAAGAGCGGGGGTTGACCTCAATCACATACACTTTTTCATTTTCATCCACGATGAACTGAATGTTGAAAGGCCCCCGGATACCAATGCCCAAGCCCAGTTTCACGGTATAGTCCACAATGGTTTTTTTCACCTGATCGCTGACCGAGAAAGTGGGATAGACGCTGATGGAGTCTCCCGAATGGACGCCGGTGCGCTCCACATGCTGCATGATGCCGGGGATGAACACATCCGCCCCGTCGCAAACTGCGTCCACTTCCAGCTCTTTGCCTGAGATGTAGCGATCCACCAGCACCGGCTGATCTTCGGTCACCAATACCGCTTCGCTCAAATACCTGCGCAGCCCTTCGTCGTTATGGACGATCTGCATTGCCCTGCCGCCCAGCACATAGGAGGGGCGAACCAGCACCGGATAGCCGATCTTGTTGGCCGCCGCTACACCATCCTCGATCTTCGTTACGGCATATCCCAACGGTTGGGGGATTCCCAGCTTCTGCATTGTCTTTTCAAAGCTGTCCCTGTTCTCCGCCCGTTCGATGGCCGTAACATCGGTGCCGATGATGGGCACGCCCAGCTTGTCCAGCCGGTCCGCCAGGTTGATGGCTGTCTGTCCGCCCAGGGAAACGATGACGCCGTAGGGCTTTTCCATGTCGATGATGTTCATCACATCCTCCACCGTCAGGGGCTCGAAGTACAATTTATCGCTGACGGAGTAGTCTGTGGATACGGTTTCGGGATTGTTGTTGATGATGATGGCCTCGTACCCCGCCTCCTGGATGGCCCAGATGGCGTGAACGGTGGAGTAGTCAAACTCCACCCCCTGGCCGATGCGGATAGGGCCTGCCCCCAGCACCACCACGGACTTTTTATCCGTTACGATGGATTCGTTTTCCGCTTCGTAGGTGGAGTAAAAGTAGGGGATGTAGGAGTCAAACTCACTGGCGCAGGTGTCGATCATTTTGTACACGGGCAGAATCCCGCTTTTCTTGCGCAGGGTGTAGATTTCCGATTCGGTCATGCGCCACCATTTGCCGATATACCCATCCGACAAGCCCAGCCGCTTGGCAGCCCGCAGGGTTTCAATATCCCCGACATGCTCTTTTACTTCTTTTTCAAAAGCAATGATATTGCGGATCTTGCTGATAAAGAAGTAGTCAATCTTCGTGATATCGCAGATTACAATGGGGTCCACCCCCCGGCGCAAAAGCTCGCCGATGGCGTAAAGCCGCTCATCTGTGGGATTTTTAATAAAGTCCAGCAGCGTTTCGGTAGGAGTGTTGTCAAACTTTTTCAGCCAGATGTGGGTGACGCCGGCCTCCAAAGAGCGCACGGCTTTTAGCAGGCTTTCTTCCATGGTGCGGCCGATGGCCATGATTTCACCGGTGGCTTTCATTTGGGTGGAAAGCTGGCGGGAAGCCTTGTCAAACTTGTCAAAGGGGAACCGGGCAATCTTCGTGACCACATAGTCCAGGGTAGGCTCAAAGCTGGCGGGGGTGTTGGCAATGCGGATTTCATCCAGCGTGAGCCCCACTGCAATCAAGGCGCTGACCCTGGCGATGGGATATCCGCTGGCCTTGGAAGCCAGCGCGGAGGAGCGGGAAACCCGGGGGTTTACCTCTATCACATAGTAGGCCATGGAGAAGGGGTCCAGGGCAAACTGTACATTGCAGCCCCCTTCAATTTCAAGGGCACGGATAAGGCGCAGCGCTGCGTCCCGCAGCATATGGTATTCCTTGTTGGTCAGCGTCTGGGAGGGGCATACCACAATGGAATCCCCGGTATGAACCCCTACCGGGTCCAGGTTTTCCATGTTGCAAATTGCCAGGGCTGTATCGTTTTTATCCCGCATGACCTCGTATTCAATTTCCTTGTAGCCCCGGATGGATTTTTCCACCAGCACCTGATGGACGGGGGACAGCCGCAATGCGTTTTCTGCCGTTTCCTTCAGTTCCTGCTCGTCATCCGCAAAGCCGCCCCCGGTGCCGCCCAGGGTGAAAGCAGGCCGCAGGACCACGGGATAGCCAATTTTTCTTGCTACCTGCACGGCCTCATCCACGGTATCTGCAATATCCGAGGCAATGACCGGCTCCCCGATCTGCACACACAATTCCTTGAATTTTTCTCGGTCTTCCGCTTTTTGAATGGACTCAAACCCGGTACCCAATATTTCGCACCGGCACTCCCGCAGTACGCCTTTTTGTGCCAGCTGCATGGCCAAATTCAAGCCTGTCTGCCCGCCTAAAGTAGGCAATAGAGCGTCGGGCCTTTCCTTACGGATGATTTTTGCCACATATTCCAGGGTGAGCGGTTCCATATATACCTTGCTGGCAATGTGCGTATCCGTCATGATGGTGGCGGGGTTGGAGTTGACCAGAATGACGGTGTATCCCTGCTCCTTTAATGCCAGGCAGGCCTGGGTGCCGGAATAGTCAAACTCTGCCGCCTGACCGATAACGATGGGGCCGGAGCCGATGACAAGCACCTTTTTAATATCCGTGCGCTTAGGCATTTTTTTGCCCCCTTTCCTGTTTCGCATCATCCATATGGTGAAGGAACACATCAAACAGATAATCGCTGTCCTGGGGGCCGGGGGCGCTTTCAGGGTGATATTGTACGCTGAAAATCCGCTGCGCGTCGTTTTTCAGCCCTTCTGCCGTTTGGTCCAGCAGGTTGAAATGGGTCAGCTGCAGGGGTGATCCGGAAAGGGAAGATACATCCACCGCGTAGGAATGGTTTTGGGAGGTGATTTCCACCCGGCCGTTCAGAAGGTTTTTTACAGGGTGGTTTCCGCCCCGGTGGCCGAACTTCATTTTATAGGTGTGGGCGCCGTTGGCCAGGGCAATCATCTGGTGGCCCAGGCAGATGCCGAAAATGGGCAGCTTTCCTTGCAGCTGCCGCACCAGCGCAACTACCGGCTGCACATCCTCCGGGTCTCCCGGGCCGTTGGAGAGGAAAAGGCCGTCGGGCCGAAGGGCCAGGATGGTGTCTGCGTTCGTATCGTAAGGCACAATGGTCACATTGCAACCCTTGGCGTTCAGCCGTCTGATAATGTTGTGCTTGATGCCGCAGTCCACGGCTACCACATTGTAGCGGTAATTGGGCGTGCGGGAATACCACAGCTTTTTGCAGCTGACATGCTCCACCTGATCGTGAACGGCGGGGGTTTCTTTCAACCGGCGCAGCCCTTCCGCAAGGGGCAGATGGATATCTGTGAGCAGTGCCCGCATGCTGCCTTCGCTGCGGATCATTCTCGTCAATTGCCGGGTGTCGATTCCCTCAATGCCGGGGATGTTGTTTTCCGCCATCACATCCCCCAGGGTTTTTGTATAGCGGAAGTTGGAGGGGGCATCGTTGTATTCCCGCACGACAAACCCGCCGATTCTTGGGGTGCGGGTCTCGTAATCCTCATCGGTCAGGCCGTAGTTGCCAATAAGCGGGTAGGTCATGCACACCATCTGGGCGCAATAGGAAGGGTCGGAAAGTATCTCCTGATACCCTACCATGGAGGTGTTGAATACCACTTCGCACACGGTTTCACAGGCTGCTCCGAAGCCGGTGCCCGGATATTCCCGCCCGTTTTCAAAAATCAGCTTCCTGTCCAAAATTTTCATGCGAGCCCTCCTTTTTGAAAGATCAGCCTGCCGCGGTAAAAGGTGGCGGCTGCCCGGCCTTGAAGCTCCCTGCCCTGGAAGGGGGTGCTCCGGCCCATGGAATAAAACAATTCCGGCCTTACCTGCCATTTTGCGTTCAGATCCAGGATGGCGACGTCCGCCAAGGCCCCTTCCTTCAGGGCCTGATCCCGGCCAAGGATGCGGGCAGGGGCGCAGGTCAGTTTATGCAAAAGCTCCTCCAGAGTCAAAATCCCTGTTTTCACCAGGGCGGTATAGCATACGCCAAAGGCTGTCTCCAGCCCCACCACCCCAAAGCTGCTGTTTTGCAGCCCCCGGCTTTTTTCCTCCCGGGTATGGGGGGCATGGTCGGTGGCAATGCAGTCGATGGTTCCGTCCTTAAGCCCCAGCAAAATGGCTTCCCGGTCCTCCCTGGTGCGCAGGGGGGGATTCATCTTGAACCGCCCGTCATCCTCTATAATGTCTTCGTCGCACAGCATGATCTGATGGGGCGTACATTCGCAGGTAACGGGGAGACCCTTTTCCTTTGCCTTTCGCACAAGCGCCACGCTTTCCTTGGCGGAGATATGGCAGATGTGATAGCGCACGCCCGTATTTTCTACCAGGGAAAGATCCCTTCCAATTTGCTGATATTCCGAGGCGGAGGGGATGCCCTGAACTTGATAGCGCCGGGCTGCGATTCCGTCATGAACACATCCGCCGGGGGAAATCAGGCTTTCCTCCTCGCAGTGGGCGGACAGCAGCCCGCCTTGCGCGGCAATGCCCTCCATGGCGATGCGCATCATTTCTTCAGACTGTACGCCTTTTCCATCATCGGAAAACCCGGCGCAGCAAGGTGCCAGGGCCGCATAGTCTGCAAGGGCTTGTCCCTTTTCCCCCTTGGTGACGGCCCCATAGGGAAGTACCTCAATCTGTGCATCCTTCTCTATTATGTCAAGCTGCGCTTGAAGCGTTTCCAAACTGTCCGGCACGGGGGAAAGGTTCGGCATGGCGCAGACCGTGGTAAATCCGCCAGCTGCGGCGGCCAGGGTGCCCGTGCGGATGGTTTCCTTGCGGGAAAAACCCGGTTCCCGCAAGTGGACATGCAGGTCCACAAAACCTGGGCACACCACAAGGCCCTCAGCTGGAAAGACCTCCGCATCCGGCGCAGAAAGATCCCGCCCGATTTTTTCAATCCGGTCCCCACAAAGGAGGATATCCGCTTTTTCCAGCCTGCCGCGGAGATAGGCCATGCCGCCCTGAATCAATATCTTCTTTCTCATGTATTCACCCAGCAACAGCCCGGCGCAGCGCGGCCATGCGTACGTAGACTCCGTTTTCCATCTGCTTGAAAATGCGGGAGCGTTCGCATTCCACCACATCGTCCCCGATTTCCACATTGCGGTTCACCGGGGCCGGATGCATGATGATGGCACGCTTTTTCATGGTATCCACTTTTTTCATGGTGAGGCCGTATTTTTCGTGATATTCCTCCTGGGTGAAGTGGTCCCGCATTTGGTGGCGCTCATACTGGATGCGCAGCATCATCACCACATCCGCAGTGGATATGGCTTTGCCGATATCCTCCTGCACATACTCCGGGCTTAAAAACTCTTCCGGCCCCGCCACGACCGCCTCCATGCCCAGGCGGCGCATGACCTCGTAGTTTGTACGGGCTACCCGGGAGTGTTTTACATCCCCGATAATGGCCACCTTCAGCCCGCTGAGCGACCCAAACTCCTGCCTAATGGTCATCAGGTCCAGCAGCGACTGGGTGGGGTGGTTTCCGGTGCCATCCCCGCCGTTTAGAATCGGCGCTTTCACATGGCCCAGCAGGCTTTTGTAATATTCGTTTTCCGCATGCCGGATCACCAGCACATCCACGCCAAAGCTGTCGAATGTTTTTACCGTGTCGTAAAAGCTTTCGTGCTTGTTCAGCGAAGATGATTCCGGATGAAAAGAAATGACCCGCATTCCCAACTTTTCCTGCGCAACGCAGAAACTGTATTGGGTGCGGGTCGAAGATTCAAAGAACAAATTACAGGCGACTTTTCCGGATAGATTTGGAAAAATCCCTTTCTCTCGGAAGGCTTGCGCTTCTTCCAAGAGGTCTTGTATTTCCCCAATGGGAATTTCGCTCAGGGTCAGCAGATCCTTTCGCACGTCCATTCCCCCTCTTTTTATGCTTTCTTTGGCGCTTGATCGCCAAATTGCCTGATTATAGCATGGGGTGCCAATCCATGTCAACCTGTAAATGTGATGTAATTTTTGGATGTACATGATTTGATTGCTGCAATGGAAACAGCATTTTCTTGACGCTTGACGCATTTGTACAGTATAATAGCCCTTGCCTGGTCAAGAAGAAGTACGAATTTGCATAAAGGTTTTACAACCCCTATCATCGCATGAAAAGCGTCTGGCTATACGGCGGACGGAAAATAAACTGCGGGTTATTCCACTGTAAAAGGAGGAACGGCAATGCGGCACACGGGAAGATATGCCCTGGGCGCGTTTTTCGTTTGCCTCCTTTTGCGTTCTCTGCCGTTATTGATGGACAAGCCGGAGGACGGAGCCCAAGCGGCGCCGATTACTCCGGTAGAAACGTATGCGCTGCGTTCCCTGCCCAGCCAGGAACCTCCGTCCTGTGCCCAGCCAACGCCCCCCCGGTGGGACAGCGGCCCAAGGATGGTGCTGACGGGGACCAGCGGGCTTGAACCTGTCAAGGTGCGAACGGATGCCAATGGCCACCCTTTGGGTGGAATGGTATATATCAGAGCCGTTTATTCCGCTTTCCGGCTGGAAGAAAGGTCGGGTTAGAAAAGTTTTTTATAAAGGCCTGATTGGTATATCAATAAGTAGGAGGAAACGCGTTCATGAAAAAGAACTTTCGAGTACGCCGGCATATGGCTGCGAAGACCAAAGCGATTCTCTCGCTGGCCATAGCGCTGGTATTGACTGTAGCAGTGGCGATTATTGCCGTAGCAGGCATGCCCTTGGATGCACGGGGGCTTTATAAGCTCAAACCCTGGCTGCCCAGCACCAATGTGGAAAGCTGGCCTACCGCCATCGCCCTGGGCCTTGACCTTAGGGGCGGCGTGTACGTGGAGTATCAGGCAACCCAGCCCGAGGATGTGGAAGCTGATTTCGGTTCGCTGATGGACGGAACCATTTCTATCATCCAAAACCGGCTCAGCGATAAAGGCTATCCGGAAAGCACTGTGGTGCGCATTGGCAACGACGGCATCCGGGTTGAAATCCCTGATGTGACCGATCCCAACGCCATCCTGGACCTTATCGGTTCTCCGGCTAAACTGGAGTTCCTGGACCCGGACGGCAACGTATTTATGGAAGGCAAGAATGTTGAGACGGCTACCGCCGGCTCCAACCCGGAGACCACCGGCTATGTGGTATATTTCACCCTGACGCCGGAAGGCTCCAAAATCTTTGCCGACATGACCAGCAAGCATATCGGCGAAATTCTCACCATTCAGTTGGATGGCGTGACGCTCACCGAGCCCAAGGTGGAAACGGCCATTACCGGCGGAAATGGTTACATTTCCGGTATGTCCACCCTGGAACAGGCACAGAATATCGCCTTGAAAATTCAGTCGGGCGCGCTGCCCTTGGTCATCAAACAGCAAAAGGTGGATACCATTTCCGCCACATTGGGCATTGATGCTTTGTCTACCTCCGTTACAGCCGCAATCATCGGCCT
>JAEVYX010000006.1 GCA_023392515.1 Bacillota bacterium
TTTTCTACATTGAGTTTTCCAACCATAAGGCAGCGGATGCCATTGCCGAAGAAACAGGCGCCAAAACGCTCCTGTTCCATTCCTGCCATAATGTTTCCCCTCAGGATATGGAAAATGGCGCTACATATCTGACGCTGATGACGCAAAACGTCCAAGCCTTGAAGGAGGCATTGAACTAAGATGGCGCTCATCACCTGTCAAAATGTCGCCTTTGCCTACGAGGGGCATACGGTTGTATCCGGCACGAGCTTTTCGGTAAACAGCGGGGATTATCTGTGCATCGTAGGTGAAAACGGTTCGGGGAAATCCACCTTGATAAAAGGGCTGCTTGGACTTATGCCTCCCAGTAAAGGCAGCATTTTGACGGGGGATGGGCTCAAAAAAACCGAAATCGGTTATTTACCACAGCAAAGTGCCGCTCAAAGGGATTTTCCGGCCTCCGTGTGGGAGGTGGTGCTGTCCGGCTGCAAAAGCCGCAGCCCATTCCTCCTGCGCAAAGAAAAGGACCGGGCGCTTGCGCAAATGAAGCGGATGAATATTGAAACCATGAAAAACCGGTGCTACAGGGAACTGTCGGGCGGCCAGCAGCAGCGCGTGCTGCTGGCAAGGGCCCTATGCGCCACAGAAAAGCTGCTTTTGCTGGATGAGCCTGTGGCGGGCCTGGACCCCGTGGTCACCAAGGAAATGTACCGTCTTATTTTTGAATTAAACAAAAACCATGGAATTACGGTCATCATGATCTCCCACGATATCTTTGCTGCGACGCAATTTGCCAGCCACATCCTGCATTTGCAAAAGGAGCCGCTGTTTTTCGGCTCCACCTCTGAGTATGTGAATAGTCCCTTGGGCAGTCGCTTCATGGGGGGGGAACAAAATGCTTGATGTTTTGCGGGAGATGCTTTCCTACAGCTTTATGGTGCGGGCGCTTATTGTTGGGTTTCTGGTATCGTTATGCGCATCCCTGCTGGGCGTCAGCCTGGTACTGAAACGCTATGCCATGATAGGCGATGGGCTGTCCCATGTGGGCTTTGGCGCTTTGGCGATTGCCACTGCCCTGGGGCTTGCGCCCCTGGAGGTGACTATCCCCGTGGTGGTAGTGGCCGCCTTCCTGCTGCTGCGCTTAAGCGAGAATAGCAAAATCAAGGGCGATGCTGCCATTGCCATGATTTCTACAGGCTCCCTGGCGCTGGGCGTGATCGTCCTGGCTTTGAGCACCGGCATGAACACGGATGTGTGCAATTACCTTTTTGGCAGCATCCTGGTGATGAGCAGAAGTGATGTGACGCTCAGCATCATCCTTGCCATCATCGTGCTTGTGCTGTATCTTGTGTTTTACCGTAAGCTCTTTGCCGTCACCTTTGACGAGACCTTCGCCAGGGCTACAGGCACCAATACCAATATATACAACATGCTCATTGCTTTTTTAACTGCCATCACCATCGTATTGGGTATGCGGATGATGGGTGCCATGCTGATTTCCAGCCTGGTCATCTTTCCAGCTCTCACTGCCATGCGGCTGTGCAAGCGGTTTAAAACCGTAACCGTCTGTGCGGCCATCGTTTCCGTCTCCTGCTTTGCGTTGGGCATGGTGGCCTCCTACCTTCTGGCCACCCCGGCGGGAGCTAGTGTGGTGGTTGTCAATATCGCCGTTTTTCTATGCTTTACCCTGATTGCCAGGCTGAAAGGAAGGATTTTAAAATGAAAAAGGTAGCATTCCTTTTACTTGCGCTAACGCTCCTTTGTGCCTGCGCACCCGTCCGTACCGAGGAAGCGGAGATCATTCCCGATGTGAGCATCAAGGAAAAGATGTTCATCGCGCAATGCAACGAAATTTACCTGAACGCAGATGACTATTTGGGAAAGGCCATCGAGCTGGAAGGACTCATGAGCAGCTATACGGATGAAAGCACAAACACGACCTATTATATGGTGATGCGCCTGGGCCCCGGCTGCTGCGGCAATGACGGCACCGCGGGCTTTGAGGTAATCTGGCCGGAGGAAAATGTTCAGCAGTATCCGGCAGATAACGAATGGGTGCGAGCGCTGGGCAGGCTTGAGCGCTACACGGAGGGGGAATCCACATACCTGCGGCTGGTGCTTGTAAGCCTGGATGTATTGGAGGAAAGAGGCGAGGAGTTCGTAAGTCAGTAGCCCGCCTGTATACGTTAACTTATGTCGGGGATTATTTATGCGCCTGTTCTGCAGGCTTTTTCCCCATCCTAAGAAACCTGTTTGCAACCAGAATCGAAAAAATGTACCAAGGGATCAGGGAAAAAAGGGAAAAGACCAGCCCTAGCGTCCCGGCCGTTGATGGTACCATCATCAATATTCCCGAGATCAGGCCAATCAGTGCGGTTTTCTTTGTGAATACCGCGCTTTTTTGCATTACAAGCGCAATCAGGATCAAAGCAATGCCGTTCAAAACATAGTAAATGTCAAAGGCCGTTCCTTGCCATTCCAGCAGCATGGCCTGGCCGGCTATCAAAAGCATGGCTTTTTCCGCCTCGGTACCCGCTGCAAAGTAAAGCTTGCTCAACCCAAGCATCTCAAAGGACTTGTTGGATGCAAGGTACGCTGCTATGCCCAGAAATCCCAGCAGCATTGCAACCGTCATCAGACTTTCATTTTTGGGTTTGAGCGCTGCATAGAACCCCAGATACAGAATTGCCACCAGCACATTGTTGATGATATACAGCATGTCCTGATGGATAAGCCCCATCAGCCAATTGCTTTGATACAACAGGAACCATTCTTTGGCCGAGGAAGGAATAGGAAAAATGGAAAACACGGCAATCTGTATGGGGATCAACACAAGCATAGCGATGGCGGCAAAACCGGCGATTTGATAAAGCTGTCCCCACTTTTGAATATTTGCCTCCATACTTTCCTGTCCCTGGGCTATTCCGCATAAGGATGACACACTGAACGCCTCTTTTTTTGCTTTTTGCATCATGAGCATTCTCCGTTTTCTTTTATTTTTCCATATTCTTATATAATGACATCTTATCATGCTGATATGATACACACAACTGAATTCTTGAAAAGCAAGCCCATGACGGCGAAATTTAACCGATAAAAACAGGGCTGCCCCGTTATGCGGCGGTGCAGCACGGGAAGATACAAAAAACTGGATAACCTTGGCAATCGGAGGGGATAGTCTATACCGAAGGGTGAAAAAGGCAAATCCGGCCGCAACAGCTATTGCCTGCACCTGTTATACGCAGTCAAAAGCGTAGCGAATAAATCGTTCCCGCACCTGCCCCGGATGAAGCACCAGACCGGGAAGTGTAAATGCATTGGGCAATTCCTGGGCCTCCAAAGCCAAAGCACAGGAGGATGCGGCGGGAACGCCATGCTTCATCACCGTGCTTCCGTCAAGGAATCCTCCGGAATAAAAGACCAGCGAAGGGTAGTCGGTATAAAGCTGTAGCCTTCGCCCGCTTGCGGGCTCATACAGCGTTGCGGCGGGGTTTTTGCCGCTTAGGATATAGGCGTTGTTATACCCTCTCGCAATTGAAAATTGCGGGTGGTCAGGCGTTTTGCTCGTTTGCTGTGATATACTGCAGGATGTTTGAAAATCAAACGGGGTGCCTTTGACACCGTGTGTTTCTACAGGGAGATGTTCCCTGCCGTTGAAATACACCTGATCGGCGTCAATCTGCAATAGATGATCCATGGCAGATGCGGTAAAATCGCCGCTCAGGTTCCAATAGGCATGGTTTGATAGGCTGACATAGGTGGGCTTGTCGGTGACCGTGCGATAACGGATGGTTAGGGAGTTGTCATCATCAAGGGTATAGGTCACAAAAAATGTCCGGTTGCCGGGGTACCCGTCCTGCCCGTCTTTCACGGCAGCGTAAAGGGTAAGGGAGGTTTCGCGGGATGCGCGTACCGGCGGCTTGAATTCCCACTGTACAAAGGACAAATTGCCGCTCCCGCCATGCAGATGGTTCCCTCCGTCGTTTTGTGTAAGTGCGTATTCCTTCCCATCAATGGTGAGTCTGCCGCCCGCAATTCTTCCTGCACAGGGGGCCAGCGTTGCGCCTGCATAGCTGCCGTCTGCCCGAGGGCCCTCGGGCCGAATGGAGCATAGAGCAATATTCAGAAATTTTCCAGAACGGTCGCATACGCTCACTTCCTTCAGCGCCGCCCCGACTGGATCAATGGATATTTGCATGCCTCGGCTGTTTTCCAGGATTATTGGTAAAATTGTCTGCAATTTTAAGACCTCTTTCAGGAGGGCGCTTTGAAGGAAACGGCGTAAAAGGGGTACCCTCACTTTCTTTTCATTATATTTAAGGAAAGTTTTATCGTATATAGGATGGCGCAAATAGCGCAAGATTTGAATATGAATCAGCAATTTCATGTAAGAATTTTCGGCATGAACATGCTATACTCTGTTTAAGTAACGCAGACAGACGCATATATGCCGATGAAGGCTTTATGATACAGCGCATGAAGGGAGCCAGTCACGAATGGGAAATACCTTGGAGTTTCGCCATATCACGAAATATTTCCCTGGCGTAAAAGCGCTGGATGATGTGAGCTTTATTGCGTATAGCGGGGAAGTGCTTGCCTTCCTGGGGGAAAATGGCGCCGGTAAATCCACCCTGCTAAAAACGCTCAACGGCGATTATCAGCCCAGCTCCGGCGAATACCGGCTAAACGGTGTGGAAACGCACTTTCGCAATCCTCATGAAGCCATTGAGGCGGGGGTCAGCGTCATCTATCAGGAGCGTCAAATCCTGATGGAATTGTCTGTGGCGGAAAACATCTATTTGGGGCGTATGCCCTCAAGCCGCCTGGGCGTGATCAATACACGCAAGGCAAACGAGATGGCTGCCGCCATCATTGCGGATTTCGGCCTGCCGATCAAGCCTGCCGATAAGGTAAAGGACTTAAGCATCGCCTATCAGCAGATGGTTGAAATCATGAAGGCGTACAGCCGTGACAACCTGAAGGTGATCTGCTTTGATGAGCCGACGGCAAGCCTCAGCGATTCTGAAATTGAGAGCTTGTTTGCCATCATCCGCAAGCTAAAAAGCGAAGGAAAGATTATCATCTATGTATCCCACCGTATGAGCGAGATCCGCGAAATCACCGACAAGGTAGCCATTTTTAAGGATGGCCGGTATGTGGATACGGTGGTCACCGGGGATGTGACCGAAAAAGAAATGATCCGTATGATGGTCGGCCGCGACCTTGGCGATATTTACAATAACCTGGACAGGGACAAGAAGATCGGCGATGTGCTGCTGGAAGCGCGCCACATCTCATCTCATTATGTAGAGGATGTATCCTTTACCCTACGCCGGGGGGAGGTTCTTGGATTTTCCGGCCTGGTAGGCGCGGGGCGTACCGAAACCATGCGCGCCATCATCGGGGCCGATAAGCTGCTGGAAGGCGAAGTGCTGCTGGAAGGCAAAAAGATTGTCTGCCACAGTCCCCACGACGCTATGCAAAAAGGGATCGTGCTTGTCCCGGAAGACCGCAAAACCCAGGGAATTCTGGCCAACCTGGACGTGCGGGACAATATCAATATTTCCTTGCTGGATCAGCATTCCAACCGCCTGGGTGTACTGGATACAAAGGCCGAGGAAGAAAACGCGATAAAAGGCATCAAGGATTTCAGCATCCGCACCCCGTCTCCGGATAAAAAGATAGTGGAGTTGTCCGGCGGCAATCAGCAAAAGTGTATTGTTGCCCGCTGGATGTGTACAAACCCCAAGGTGCTGATTCTGGATGAGCCCACCAAGGGCATTGACGTAGGGGCCAAGTCCGAATTTTACCGCATGATCTGTCAGTTTGCCAAAGAGGGCTTGGGCGTGATCCTGATTTCATCCGAGCTTCCCGAGGTTATCGGGCTGGCAGACAGGATCATCGTCATGCGCGCCCGCAAAATTGCCGGGGAAGTCATGCGCGAGGAAGCCACGGAAGACAGGCTTCTGGCATTGGGCATGATGGAGACCGAAGCTGACAAAACGGAGGAATGAGCATGAAAAGCAAGCTCAAACGGACGATCGGCGGTGACAAGCTGATATTGCTGGGCGCAACCGTTGTGGTATTTGCCCTGTTTACCGCACTTAACAAAAACTTTTTAAGCAGCACAAATATCATCAATATTCTGGTTGCCTCCTCTCTGGTCGGCTTGGTGGCCATCGGGCACACATATCTGATCATTGCGGGGCAAAACGACCTGTCCCCGGGTTCCCTGGCTGCTTTCTCCGGCGTTCTGGCCGCGCTGCTTGTCAGCACGGGTATGAACATGTATCTGGCTTTTATCGTTACCATAGCGGCAGGGGCACTGGTGGGCGTTTTCAATGCCTTTATGGTGAACCGGATTAAGCTTCAGGCTTTCATCGCAACCCTGGTTACCCAATCTATCGTTCGGGGCTTCGCATATATCCTGTGCAACGGCAAGCCTGTCGCCATCAGCGATAAAGCGTTTATTGCCATCGGGAAAGCAAGATTTCTGGAGCTGCCCTTCTCCGTCTGGCTGATGATTATTGCCTTTGTGATCTTTGGCTTCATCCTGGCCAAAACGAAGTTCGGCCGCAGCATCTATGCCATTGGCGGAAACCAGGATGCGGCCCGGCTTGCAGGCCTCAATCCCCAGCGGATCGTGCTTGCGACCTTCATTATGATGGGCGTCATGTGTGCTATCGGCGGCATCGTGTTCGCGGCCCGCATGAACTCCGGTCAGCCTGCCGCAAACGTCAACCTGGAGTTTGACGCCATAACTGCTGTTATCTTGGGCGGCGTCTCCTTTACCGGCGGCGTGGGCACCATGGGCGGCACCATCCTGGGTGTGTTCCTGATCCAGGCATTCAACACCGGCCTTACCATGGTCAACGTCCCCTCCTTCTGGCAGTATGTCGCAAAAGGCGCGCTGCTGCTCTTTGCCCTCACCTCTGACTATATCCGCAAGCAGAACCGTGCCCGCCAATTGCTGGAAGCAAGCAAAAAGAATGGTTGATCAGCCGTTAACTTATTGAAAATATGCCGATGTTTCGGTATATGAATAAAAAATCTTAGGAGGAACTGCTATGAAAAAGGTATTTGCACTCGTCCTCACATTGGCAATGGTGCTTGCCGCTGTTCCCAGCCTGGCAGAAGGCGTCATCTACGGCATCTATAAGGCCGGCGATCAGACCTGGTTTATCGATGAAGGCGCCGCTGCCCAGAAGGCCGCCGAAGAAGCCGGCTATCAGTTCATTTATGTTGACGCCAAAATGAGCCCCGAAGAATACCTCAAGGCCATCGACAACGCCATCGCCAACAATGCTGCCGGCGTCGTGACCTGCATCCCCGATCAGACCATGTCCCAGGCTGCTGTGGATAAGCTCACCGAAGCCGGCATTCCCGTGGTTGCCGCCGACGATGCACTCCAGAATGCTGCCGGTGAAAAAATCGCTCCCTGGGTTGGCATCAACGCCTACATCATCGGCGAAGCGAACGGTGCTTGGCTTGCCAACTATGCCATCGAAAACAACCTGGTAAACGATCCCGAGTGCGGCCTGCTCCTTCTGACCATGGACACCGTGTCCAGCTGCGTACCCCGCACCGAAGGCGAATATGCCAAGTTTGTGGAGCTCGTTCCCGAATTTGACACCGCCCGCATCTTCTATGCCGACCATGACGGCACCACCGACAAGGGCAACACTGCTGCTGCGGCTGTGTTCACCGCTCATCCCGAAATCAAAAAATGGCTTGTGACCAGCGCCAACGAAGAAAGCGCTATCGGTGCCCTGCGCGCTTTGGAATCTGCCGGCTTGGACAAGGATGCCTGCGTCGTAGGCTTGGGTGCATACCTGGCCAAGGACGAATGGAAAAAGGAAGGCACCAACGCCATGAAGGCTGCCGCCTACTTCTCCTCTGATTCCGTGGGCCGCGGCTCTGTGGAAGTGCTGCTTTCTGTGATCAAGGGCGAAAACGTTCCCCTGGAAACCGCTGTAGACGCTATCGTTGTAACCCCTGAAAACTATGAAGAAGTAATGGGCGAAGCAGCGAAGTAATCAGCAAGGCTTGAAAAAACAGATAGCCCGATGCCGGATCTTCTGACATCGGGCTATTGTTTTAAGCATCGGTATGCTAAACGCTTCCGTTGTTGCGGTAGGTAAGCGGCGTGGTTTCCGAAACCCGCTTGAAGGTGGTGCAAAAGCTGCACTCACTGGAAAATCCGCAGCGGAAAGCAATTTCCTTGATAGGAAGGGCCGTGGTCTTCAAATAGAATTTGGCGGCGTTCACCCGGGCGATGATTAGGTATTCGTGAGGGGTATACCCTGTTTCCTTTTTGAATACCCGGGTGAAATAAAAAGGGCTGAGAGAGGCTTTTCTGGCCAATTCCTCCAGGGGCAGCGGCCGCTCGATGTTTTCGGTGATAAAGGTGAGAATCTCCTCCATATTACCCGACTGCTCAAACTGCTTTTCGGCATTGCCTCCAAAGGTAATAAACTCCGTCAGAATCGACGTAATGTATTTTGAAATAAGCGGTTCGCTGGCTCTTTTCTCGTGGTGGAACATACGGTAAATCTTTTCCAGGCTGCGCATGGGGGAATATGGGTTGGGCGGCTGTATAAGCTGGTTTTTATTTTGTACGATGGCATTAAAGTATTCACGCGCCAATACGCCGTCAAAATGAACCCACAAAATTTCCCAGCCGTAATCGCTGCCATAGCGGTGGGGCTGATAGCAGTCCAATATGGCAAGGCAGCCCTCTGTCAATTCGACCCTTTTGCCCTCGCTGTATGCATACCCCTTGCCGCTGACTACATACAAAATCAGAAAACTGTTATAGCTTTGGCGGTCAACGGCATAATGCTCATCACACTGATACCGGCCGGTGCAGCGCAGATAAAAGTACATTCTTTTAGCTGCTTCACTGGCGGTCTGAAAATATACATAAGAACTGGACAGAACACCCTGCTCGTTGATTTTCATGTTTTTCCCACATCATTCCTATAGCAAAATATCAAAATGAGGATTCAATAGAAGTTTATCGAACAATCGTATATATGTCAATGTGCTTTCAAATGGCAAACCATATATATAGCAGGAAATGAAAATAAAACGGCAATTGCCGTCAACACGGAACCACTTAACTGTGATAGGATGAATACGGTGAAAGAAGATCTGCTTTCGCAAATTAAAATATGCTGCATGAGGGGGCGTTAAACGTGAGGCATATTGAGGCGCACGTTGAGGTCTGGGAGGAAAAGGTCATTATACCGACCTATGAAGTAGGTCAGCCCGATAAAAACCCCATGTTTTTGGAAAAGCGGGTTTATCAAGGCAGCAGCGGAAAGGTATATCCGCTGCCCGTGATCGATAAAATTTATGATGAAAAGGTGGACCGGGAATACCGGGCGGTCTATCTTGAAAATGATTATTTGCGCATCATGCTGCTGCCTGAACTGGGCGGCCGCGTACAGCGCGCCTATGATAAAACCAACGGGTATGATTTCGTGTATTATAACGAGGTCATCAAGCCCGCGTTGGTAGGGCTGACCGGCCCGTGGATCAGCGGCGGCATCGAGTTCAACTGGCCTCAACATCACCGCCCGACCACGTTCTGCCCCACGGATTACCTGCTTGTGGAAAACGAAGACGGAAGCCGGACCGTACGCATCAGCGAGGTTGATCAGATGTACGGTACCAAGGGTATGGCAAGCTTTACCCTGTACCCGGATAAGGCTTACCTGGAAATCAAGGGTCAGCTTTACAACCGCACGCCCCTGCCCCAGACATTTTTATGGTGGGCCAACCCGGCTGTAGCGGTAAACGACCACACCCAGTCTATTTTCCCACCCGATGTGCACGCGGTAATGGACCATGGAAAAAGGGCTGTTTCCCGCTTTCCCGTTGCGACCGGTGTGTACTACAAGCATGACTATGGCGAAGGCGTGGATATTTCTCGATACAAAAATATTCCCGTACCCACGTCCTACATGGCCTATCGTTCCGACTATAATTTTGTCGGCGGCTACGATTACAGCCTGAACGCGGGCATCCTGCATATTGCTGATCATCACATATCCCCCGGGAAGAAACAATGGACCTGGGGCAGCGGGGATTTCGGCAAGGCCTGGGATCGGAATCTGACGGATGAAAACGGCCCCTATATTGAACTCATGACGGGTGTCTACACCGACAACCAGCCCGATTTTACATGGCTTAAGCCCTTTGAGGAAAAGACGTTTACCCAGTATTTTATGCCCTACAAAAAGGCTGGGAATGTGAAAAACGCCAGCACCGAGGTGGTGCTGAATCTGGAAGTGAAGGATGGGCAGGCTGAGGTTTGCGTTTACGCTGCTGCAAAATACGAGCATGCCAGAGTTGTTCTCAAAAAAGGGGAGCAGATTCTCTTTGAGCGCGAGGGGCTCTTGTCGCCTGTCGATGTGCTTAGCCATGGGGTGGATGTGAAGGGTGCAGAACCTTGGGAACTGACGCTGTGCGTATATGCTCAGGATGGCCGCCTGATGCTGAGCTATACGCCCCGCAAGGCGACCGTCGAAAAGCAGCCTGAAGCGGCGCAGCCCGCCAAACCGCCCCGGGAGATTGCCACCAATGAGGAATTGCTGTTTACAGCCCTGCATCTGGAGCAATACCGCCACGCCACCTATGAACCCGATCCTTATTACCTGGAGGGCTTGAAGCGCGATCCGCTGGACAGCCGCATCAACAATGCCTATGGCATGCTGCTTATGCGCAGGGGGCTCTTTGAAGAAAGTGAAAGCTGTTTTCGCACGGCCATCAAACGCATTACCGAGCGCAACCCCAATCCCTATGACAGCGAACCTTATTATAACCTGGGTCTATCGCTCTTTTATCAAGCCCGGTATAATGAGGCATTTGATGCCTTTTACAAAGCCACCTGGACCAGTGCCCAGCAGGAAATGGCCTTCTATTATCTGGCACTGATCGCCTGCCGTAGGCAGGAATATGCGGAAGCACTGGATTTTGCTGAAAAGGCACTTGTGAAAAACAGCCATAACATCAAAGCTAGGGCGCTGAAAGGGCTGCTCCTTTCCAATGAAAAGAAGGAGAGCGCAAAAGCCTTTCTTGAGGCGAGCATTGAAATTGATAATTTCGATTACGTCTCCCGACTGGAACTGGATGCGCTTGCCGGATCGGACAGCCTTCATACCTTTGCCCTTATGCGCAGCGAGCCCAACACCTTCCTTGGCGTTGCCCGGGATTATGCCGACGCCGGGCTGTATGTCAAGGCCGCCGCTGTTCTAGACCGCTGTACCGCCGTTACACCGCTCATAAAGTATTATCAGGCCTATTACCTTGCAATGGCGGGCTGCCCCGTACAAGCGGAAAAAGCCCTTTCGGAGGCGGAGACATACTCACCTCTGTACTGCTTCCCCAACAAACTGGAGGATATTGCTGTATTGGAGTATGCCATTGCGGCGAATCCCAAAGATGCCAAAGCCCCGTACTACCTGGGGAACTTATTCTACGACAAAAAGCAATATGCAAGGGCGAAAGCGCTGTGGGAGTCAAGCGCTGCACTGGACGGCAGCTATCCCACTGTATGGCGAAACCTGTCCCTGGTCTATTTCAACAAGGACAAGGAGCCGCTAAAGGCCCGTGCCGCCCTGGAAAAGGCATTTGCTTTGGATACAGGCGACGCGCGAGTATTGCTGGAACTGGATCAGCTGTACAAGAAGATGGGTGTTGCACCCGAAGAACGGCTGAAACACCTTCATCAATATGAGTCCACCTTTATCCAGCGGGACGACCTGTATGTGGAATATGTAACACTGCTCAACCTGCTTGGCCGCCATCAGGAGGCCTACGATATGGTGATGAAGCGCAAGTTCCACCCCTGGGAGGGCGGCGAAGGCAAGGTGACGGCTCAATATACCCTGAGTTTGCTGCAACTGGCTAAGCAGGCGATAGCGGCAGAGGAATATCAAAAGGCTGAGGGTTGGCTCTTAAAGGCGCTGGTTTTCCCCGAAAACCTGGGCGAGGGCAAGCTGGAAGGCGCCAAGGACAACAACATCTTTTATTACCTGGGCTGCGTTTGCCAGCGCATTGGCAAGATGGAGGAGGCCAAAGCCTATTGGCTGCGCGCCTGCGAGGGCGATAGTGAACCTGCCGGCATGATGTACTATAACGATCAGCCTGCCGATTTGATCCTTTACCAGGGCTTGGCCTTTGAAAAGCTCGGTAGGATGGCGGAGGCGAACGCCCGGTATCATAAGCTGATAGATTATGGCGAAAAGCATATCTTTGATGATGTGAAGATCGAGTACTTTGCGGTATCCCTGCCGAACCTGCAAATCTTTGAAGAGGATTTGTCGCAGCTTAACAAGGCCCATTGCGAATACCTGATTGCGCTGGGAAGTTATGGCCTTCATGATATGAAGCGGGCAAAGGCCGCCTACGACAAGGTGCTGGAAATCGACAAAGCCCACATGGGTGCGGTTATCCATAGACAGTTGATCTGATACCATTACGATCTTACCACACAATATGTTACCAGATAAAAAGGCTGCCCCACTGAAAAGTGAGACAGCCTTTTTTGATGCGTTGCCTTGCATGGGATGCTTATCAAATCAAATCCGACGCCTGCAAAAGCTTTTGAACGATGACCGCGGCCTCGGCCCGCGTGACATTGGCCTTGGGCAGAATTGCCTCATTGACGTTATCGAATAGGACATTGGTTTTGATGCAGGCTGCAATGCTGCTGAGAGCATCGGCGGAGATGTCGGCGGCATCGGATTGAGCCTGCACAAGGGCTTTTGCTTCCTCTTCGGTTAGGGTGTATTCCAGTTTTGTGATTTCCATGGCTTTGGCAACGAGTATCATGGCCTGCTCCCGGCTGACGGCGCTGCTTAAATCAAATGCCGCCGCGCTTTCCTCGCTGAAAAGATTCCGGGAGACTGCTGCTTTTACGTATGCGGCATACTGCTCTTCCACCGTCAGGTCGCTGAACTTTACCTCTTCATTCCCGATGGTGACGGTTTCCGGGGCAAGCCCGAGGGCCCGGATGACGACCGCAACAAACTCACCGCTTGAGATATCCGTATCCGGGGCAAAGTTGTTCTCTTCATCGATAGCAGTGACGACCATTCTGGAGCCCATATCATTGATAATGTCTTTTGCGAGATGATCCATAACATCCGAAAACGCCACCGGGTGCCAGATCACGGTATATACGCTGTTGGTCAGGCTGTTGATTATCGCATAATACCTGCCATCTTTCTCGATGATCTTGGTGGGCACGGAATAGGTTGTACCATCAGGGAGAACCGTAACGCCAGTAGTGATCTTTTGTGGGTCCACGCCATCCGGGATGGGGATCATGCGCTCCGCATAGGCATTGAAATGCTTTACTTCCACCGTTGTATCCTGATAAGTACAGGTTACCGTAAACGCTACCGCAGGCACAACAATGCTGAATTCACCGGCATTGGCAGCACTTTCCACCACCGATACCGTTTCCGGGGAAGGCTCGGATATTTCCACCCTGATCGTAATATCTGAAAGCCGTACGGGTTGGCCGTCCTGCCCAAGCTGGCTGGCAATGGTATCAATGTTGATTCCAGTGGTGGGCAGGGTATAGGTTGCGGATTGCGTTTGTACGACCAGTGAGGCTTCCTTTTGTTCCATTGCCTTGACCATCTGCCCGGTGAGCACGCCGGAGGCGACGTTGGAGCCGGTTGTAATGGGGATGATGACGATGGGCTTTTCGCCCTGCTCATTCAGGATTTGGCTGAGTCTTCCTTCATCCACGGTAACCGTTGTAGTGGTCCTTCCATCCGTTCCGGTCACGGTTTCCATGGCACCGGCGGAATGGGACACGTCATTTACAATCACTTCCGCGCCATTATCGGTATTTGCGATGACGGTCACCGACAGTGCTTTGGACGCGGCCTTTTTTTCGGCACTGGCGTCGGTTGCGGTAAGCGTCAGATTATACACATTGTCGCCGCCGTTATCGGCGGGGGAATAATACAGCGGTGCTGCCTTAAAGCTTAATGACCCTGCACTGCTGATGGTGAACAGGGAAGCGTCTGTACCGCCAATGCTGAAGGTGACAGCTGCACCCTCCGGATCGCTGGCCTTTGCGGTATAGACAACGCCTGTGCCGCCTTCTGTAAATCGGACGGAGGATGCTGAGGTGATCACCGGTGCTTCGTTCATGTCGGATACTGTAATGGACAATGCCTGGCTTACGGCAAAGTCCTTGCTGGAAGCGGTGAGGATCAGGTCATAAATATTGTTTGCACCATTGTCTCCGGGCAGTTCATAGTCCGGCATGTTCAGGAAGGAAAGCACCCCCGTTATGCTGTCCAGGTGGAAACGGGATGCATCCGCACCGCTCAGCTGCCAGGTGACAGCATCTCCATCCACATCCGTGGCGGCAGCGATATATACGGGCTGTATGCCGTTTTCCACATAGGCTGCGGTGGCGGAGGAGGTGATGATCGGCGGTTCGTTGACGCTGAGGAACAGGATGGTAATGGCTTTTTCTGCCGTCAGTTCTCCATCTGATACGGTTAACAGAAATTCGTACAGGTTATTCCTGTCGGCATCCTGGGGCGCTTCAAAATCCTTCGGGGTGGTGAGCACAACGGTGCCTGAAGCTGAGTCAATGGTGAAGTAAGATGCGTCCACCCCGCTCATGCTCCATGCAAAATTGGTGCTGTCCACATCCGTGCAGTCGGCGGTGAATACCGTGCCCGCTGAATTTTCGTTGAAGCTAAAGGAGGCGGGGGAGGTAATAACCGGAGCATCGTTGGCATTGACGATGGTTACGACGAACCGCCTCTCAAAGGAAAGGTTTCCGGAATCGGTAGTGCGCACCCGGAGGGCGTAACTGCTCTTTTCCTCGTAATCGGGTACAACATTGAACTTCAATTCATTCCCCGAGATGGTGAAGCAAGCGTTGTCTGTATCCCCTTCACCTGAAACAAGCGTGTAGGTAAAGGTATCGCTCAAGTTTCTGTCGGTTGTCGCAAGGGTGCCAACCATACTGCCGACGGGGATGTTTTCTGTTACAATCCCATTGGAAAGGGTCAAATCTGTTGGGGCGCTATTTACTTCCGTAACGGCAATGGAGAAATATTTTTCTTTGTATAGGCCCAGTTTATCCGTGCTTCTGACACGAACCGTGCAGCTGCTTTTTACATAATAGTCAAGAGCTGTATTAGTATATAGCGTGTTTCCCGTAATGGTAAAGCTGCCGTTGTCCGTATCTCCTTCGCCCGGAACAAGGGTAAAGGTGAATGCATCTCCGGCATCCTGGTCCATGGCCGAAAGCGTGCCTACCGCCGTGCCGAGTGCAGCGCTTTCCGGTATAGAGCTGCCGGACAACTGGATATCCGTGGGCGCTTCATTTACGTCGGTAATGGTGACGGTGAACGTCTTTTCGTAATAAAGTCCGTTCTGGTCGGTAGTCCGTACCAAAACATGATACAGGTACTTTGCCTCAAAGTTTGGCGTGAAGCCCAGCCTTAATTCGCTTCCTACAATGGTAAAGCTGGTGTTGTCTGCATCCCCGGTACCCGGCACAAGGGTATAGGTAAAGGTGTCCCCAACATCCAGGTCGGTGGTGGAGAACATGCTCACCGCCGTGCCGGCCGGGGTGTTTTCAGGAACGGAACTGATGGGCAATGTGATATCGGAAGGCGTCTCGTTGACATTGGTGACGGTTACATCCAGCCCTTGGGCAGCCGACAATGCTCCGTCTGAAACCTGCAGAATGACGCTGTATACGTTATCGCCATTTGCGCTTTCGGGGCTTTCAAAATTCTTCGGAGCATTGAAGGTAAGTTGCCCCGTGGCACTGTTGATGGAGAACGCACCCGCATCCGTTCCGCCAATAATGCTCCAAGTGGCCGAAGCGCCGGCGTCCTCATCTTCAGAGGTGGCGGTGTATACCGTTCCGACCGCATTCTCCGGGAAGTCCACCGTCCCGGGCGATGTGATCACAGGGGCTTCAGCAACATCGTTTACAGTAATGGTGAACTGCTTTTCAAAGTATAAATTGCCAATGTCGGTGGTCCGGACTCGGATGCTGTATTCGTTTTGCACCTCATAGTTCGGTGTGCTCTCAAGCTGCAGCACACCTGAATCGATGGTAAAGCAGGCGTTGTCCGTATCCCCTGTGCCTGAAACCAGCATGTAGGTAAAATCAGTGCTTGCATTGGCATCCACAGTGCCAAAGCTTCCAACAACACATGGTGCGGGAGTGTTTTCATTTACTTGCGCGTTGCTTAGCGTGATATTCGTGGGGGTATAGTTGAACTCGTCAATGGAGATTGTGAAAGTTTCATCTCTGGAAAGGCCTGTATTGTCAGTGCATTGGATTCGGATATTATAGCTGTTCTTGGTATCATAATCAAACAAGGTATTTGTAAGCA
>JAEVYX010000015.1 GCA_023392515.1 Bacillota bacterium
TGGATATATTGATGGCAGGGGGCTTCCGCCACAACGAGCAAAGCCTGCGGATGGTGGAAAAGTTGGAAAACGACGGGGAAGGGCTCAACCTTACCTGGGAGGTACGGGACGGTATCCTGAACCACAGCGGCGCTGCAGCCCCAGCCACCTTGGAAGGCCTTTGCGTCAGCCGGGCAGACCGCATCGCATATATCAACCACGATATCGACGACGCCCTTCGGGCGGGGATTTTGCAGCCCTTTGAACTGCCCCAGGACTGTTTGAAGGTATTGGGGCAAACCCACGGAGAACGGATTAACACCATGATTCTGGATATTGTAGCGGAGAGCGAAGGCAAGTCCGACGTTCGCATGAGCCGCCCGGTTTTTGAAGCCAGCAACGCCCTTCGGGATTTCCTGTTTGAGAAGGTCTACCGGGACGGCTGGCGGGAGGCTGAGGAAAAACGCTGCGATCATGTGATTCGGACGCTATTCTCTTATTTCGTGGAACATCCGGGTGAAATGCCCCTGGAATTTGTGACCATCGGCTATCAAGAGGGGACCGAACGGGGCGTCTGCGACTTTCTGGCCAGCATGACCGACCGTTATGCCATCCGCTTGTATCAGAAGCTGTTTATCCCCACCGGTTTTCCAGCATTGTAACATTCCTGCCAAAAAACGCCGGATTCGCTCTGAATTTGTTGAAATATCAGCAGGAAATACCCCCCTTTTGGCGAATGAATAGGACAGGTGAGCTAACGATGGCAGGACATTTCCCACCCGCATGGTTGGACGAGCTGCGTGCCCGGGCCGATATCGTGCAAGTGGTGTCCACCTATGTGCCACTGAAAAAGAACGGGCATAGATATTGGGGTCTGTGCCCGTTTCACAACGAAAAAACCGCCTCCTTCTCGGTGGACAGTCAGCGGCAAATGTATTACTGTTTCGGCTGCAAGGCCGGTGGCAGCGTCATTCAGTTTGTGATGGAGATGGAACGGCTGGATTTTCCCGAAGCGGTGCTTCATTTAGCGGAGCAGCTGCACATGACCCCGCCCCAGGTTCGGGAGGATGCTGCGTATGAGGCCGCCAAAACACTCAAAGAGCGGCTTCAGAATGCAAACCGGGCCGCAGCCCAATTTTACCACCAGCGGCTTTGGCAGCCCGAAGGGGCGCAAGTCCTGCAATACTTAAAGGACCGAGGGCTGGACGACGGGGTCATTCGCAAGTTCGGCCTGGGCGCCGCAGGCAGCCGGGACGAATTGACAGAGCACCTCAAAGCCCAGGGCTATACCCTGGAAGAGCTGCAAAAAGCAGGGCTCACCATCGCCAGGGACGACAGGGTTTCAGACATGTTCCGTTACCGGGCAATGTTTCCCATCATCGGCCTGTATGGACAGGTCCTTGGTTTCGGAGGCCGGGCCTTGGGGGATCAAAAGCCCAAATACCTCAACACCCCGGACACGCCGGTGTTCAATAAGCGCATGGGGGTTTACGCCGCAAACCTTTTGCGAAAAACCCGAAATCTATCCCGGGTAATTCTTGTAGAAGGTTACATGGATGTGGTGGCCTTAAGCCAATTTGGGGTAGAAGGTGTGGTTGCCACCCTGGGCACCGCGTTAAGCCCGGAGCAAGCGCGGCTTTTAAAGCGATTTGCTCCCCAGGTTTATGTGGCTTATGACGGGGACAGTGCTGGCCAGCATGCCATCTTACGGGCACTTGATATCTTTGAAGCGGAAGCGGTTTTGGCCAGGGTGCTGGACTTCCCCGACAAACTGGACCCGGATGAATTCATCCGCCGGGATGGTTTGAAAGCTTTCGAAGCCCTTGCACCCTTGGATGCAGCCAAATATCGCATGGCACGCAAGGCGGAAGCATTCGACTTGAGCACCCAGGAGGGGCGCACTGATTATGCCAAGGAATGCGCCTTAATATTGCAAAAAGTCACTCAACCGGTAGAATTGGAGAACCATTTGCAGCAGCTGATGATTCAAACCGGTTTCAGCCGGGAAATCCTTTTGGCCCAAATAGGTGTTTCCCTTCCCAGCCCAAAGAATAGCCTTTCTACACAACGGGAAAGATTATCCATACGGGCAGATGGGCAGCAGGACAAGGACAGGGCTGAACAAACCTTGATATCCCTCATGGCAACGGGCAGATTGCCAAAAGAAGCTGTCTCACCCGAAGAATTTCAGGACCCTTTGATGAAGCAATTATGTCAAGGCTTACTGGACGGTCAATCCCCCGCCCAGCTGATGGAAGCCCAGCCGGATGAGGAAAGCCGCAGTATAGCGGCCGGAATCTTCCTCAACCAGGCCGAACAGGCCGATGAAGAGCCCGATACGATTTTGCGCATGGCGGAGGATTGCTTGGACAAAATGCGCAGGCACCGGATCGAAGCAAAATTGACCTCCCTCAGGGAGCAGATGCCGACCCTGCAAGGCAGCGAGAAAATCAAAGCCATGCAAGAGGTGCAGGCACTGATGCAGCGATTGGCAAAGCTCAAGTCCGGCAGATAGACCGCCGTAAATGCCGCGCCAGCCCGCTCCTTGAAAGGAGCATACCGTTTTCCGTTTGTCCGGTGGAGAAAAGGAGTGATTATGTTGAGCATGACGCCCGATGCACGTCAAGCCAAACTCAACGATCTGTATGAACAAGGCAAAACCAAAGGGACCATGACGTACAAAGACATCATGAACCAGTTGGTGGAGTTTGAGATTGAGCCTGACCAATTTGACAAAATCTTGGAAACCTTTGAAGCTTTGGGCGTGGATGTGGTCAACGAGTTAGACCCCACCGAGCCGGAGTTGGTCGTCGAGCCGCTGGAAAAAATCGATCTGTCCGTTCCGGAAGGTATCTCCATTGACGATCCGGTCCGCATGTACTTAAAAGAGATCGGCAAAGTGCCGCTGCTTACTGCGGAAGAAGAAATCGAAATCGCCCAGCGCCTGGAGGACGGGGATGAGGAAGCCAAGCGTAAACTGGCTGAAGCCAACCTTCGTTTGGTAGTCTCTATCGCCAAGCGCTATGTGGGGCGAGGCATGCTCTTTCTGGACCTGATTCAGGAGGGTAACCTGGGGCTTATCAAGGCCGTGGAAAAATTCGATTACCGCAAGGGTTTCAAGTTCTCCACTTATGCAACCTGGTGGATTCGCCAGGCCATCACCCGGGCGATTGCCGATCAGGCTCGTACCATCCGCATCCCCGTACATATGGTGGAAACCATCAATAAATTGATCCGGGTATCCCGACAGCTGCTCCAGGAATATGGCCGGGAACCTACCCCTGAGGAAATCGCCAAAACCATGTCCATCAGCGAGGGCAAGGTGCGGGAGATTATTAAAATAGCCCAGGAGCCGGTCTCTCTGGAAACGCCTATCGGCGAGGAAGAGGACAGTCATCTGGGAGACTTTATTCCCGATGACGACGCTCCGGCCCCGGCGGAAGCCGCCTCCTTTTCTCTGATGAAGGAACAGCTTTTGGACGTACTGGATACCCTCACCCCCCGGGAGGAAAAGGTGCTGCGCCTGCGTTTTGGCCTGGATGATGGCCGCCAGCGCACGCTGGAAGAAGTAGGCCGGGAATTCAGTGTCACCCGGGAGCGCATCCGCCAGATTGAAGCCAAAGCGCTTAGAAAGCTCCGCCACCCCAGCCGCAGCAAAAAGCTGAAGGATTATCTGGACTGACAGGGAGGCCATATTGCCCATCCCTTATGGCACTTGTAAATCCGGGAGAAGGCAGAAAACGCCTTCTCCCTTGTTTGTTATAGAGAAAGGAGGGAACCCGGTTGGATGCGTTGATGCTGATATGGCTCGTTCTTCCCATCCTGCTGATCCATTCCCTTTGGTCTGCCAGGAAAGCCATTCAAAGACACAAATCGGAGTTGGCGGCAACTTTCGGCCTCCCGCCGCAAAAAGGGGAGCAGGAAGACTTTCAAAGCATCTCCGCCTATTGGCGGCAGCTTAAAGAACATAAGCCTAGCCCCCGGTCTGTTGACGACATCACCTGGAACGACCTGGATATGGATCAGGTCTTCCGCCGCATAAATATCTGCCAAACCTCGCCCGGAGAGGAAGTGCTTTATGCCCGTCTCCGGGCCCTTGCAGATTTGGAAGCAGGGTGGGAGGAAGGCCTGGCCGCTTTGGAGGCCGACCCGGACATGCGCCTTGCCATTCAAGTGCTTCTTTACCAGATGGGGAAGAGCGACGATAACGGTATTCCCGAGCTTGCAGCCTCCGCTGCAGACGAAAGCTTACCCCACCCTCTTCTTATCAGGATTTGCTCCTATCTTCCGTTTGCTGCTATCCTCCTGAGTATTTTTTATCTTCCTATCGGAATCATCCTCCTTATAGCGTCTTTAGCCATCAACGGCGGGCTTTCCTACTGGGGAAAAAAGAAACTGCGGGGAAGGCTGCATACCGCCGCATACGCATCATCTCTTTTATGGTGTGCAAAAAAGCTTGCCCGGCTTTCCATGCCTGGGTTGGAAAGCTTTAAAAACCGGCTTATGCAATACATCAAACCCTTTGCGCACCTTGGGGGAGCTTTATCAAGGGTGGTTCGGCAAACTGTCAGCATAGGCGATATGAGCGGCATTATTACAATGTTTCAAATATTTCTGCTGCTGGACCTAAAAGGATACAACCGAGCCATGTCAGCCTTTACCCGCCACCGCGAGGCGCTTGAGGGCCTGTATAATACCATCGGAGACCTGGATGTGCTGATTGCCGTTTTGTCTTTCCGAAAAAGCTTGCCCTTCTATTGTCAGCCTCAATTTGGAAAAGCGTTGACGCTGGATTTTCAAGCGATGACCCATCCCCTTTTGGATGGCGGAATCGCAAACAGCCTCACCCTTCACAGGGGGGCGCTGATCACAGGCTCCAACGCGTCAGGCAAGTCCACTTTTATTAAAGCTGTAGCTGTCAACTGCATCCTCGCTCAAGCCATTCACACCTGCTGTGCCAAAGTGTTTGTACTGCCTCAGGCCAGGGTGCTGTCCTCCATGGCCTTGCGGGACAGCCTCACCGGAGGCGACAGCTATTTTGTAGCCGAAATCAAATCTTTCCGACGCATCCTGGACGCAGCCCGGCAAACTACCTGCCTTTGCTTTGTGGATGAAATCCTCCGGGGTACAAACACCATCGAACGCATTGCCGCATCCGCCGCAGTGCTTTCCGCGCTGCAAAAGGAAAACAGCCTGTGTCTGGTAGCCACCCATGATAT
>JAEVYX010000051.1 GCA_023392515.1 Bacillota bacterium
TTAGCCAGTTCGGGATAAAACACCTTCAGCGCCCTGCGCAAGGCCGTATCCATGGCGTGAATGGGGCCGTTTCCCATGGCGGCGGTGGTTTCACTCACCCCGTCCACCTGCACGCTGAGCATGGCGGAAGCGCTGTTGTCGCCGGCTGTGGGAGGAAATTCCCCGCTGGTACGGTACATGCCCAGTTCGAAATGGGAATGAAATCGACTGAGGCAGTGAAGCACCATCAGTTCAAAGCTGGCATCTGCCGCTTCGAATTGATAGCCTTCGTGTTCCAGCTCCTTCACCCGGCGGACAATTTCTGCCGTTTGGGCGGACTCCTTATCCAAATGAGGTGCCATGGCTGCCAGCTTGGCCAAAACAGTCGTTCTGCCCGATACCTCACTCATTAAAAACCTCCGCACATTCCCCACCTGTTCCGGGGCGATATGCTCAAAAGACTGGGTCACTTTCGTCACCCCATCGATGTGCATGCCCCCCTTGTGGGCAAAGGCGCTGGCTCCCACGTAGGGTTTTGATGCCGGCAGGGACAGGTTGGAGATGTCCATCAGCTTGATCACCGTGCGGGAAAGCCAGGTCATATCGCCGTCAACGCAAGTGTAACCCTGCTTGATTTGCAGGTTCGGGATCACCACGCTTAAATCCGCATTGCCGCACCGCTCCCCAATACCGGTAAATGTGCCCTGCACCTGCACTGCCCCCGCCTCCACCGCCAGGATGGAGGATGCCACCGCGCAGCCCGTGTCGTTATGGCAGTGGATGCCCACCCGCATGCCGGGATAGAGGCCACAGATATTTTTCACTTCCCGGTAAATGTCCATGGGCAGCGTGCCGCCGTTGGTATCGCACAAACACAGCACATCGGCGCCCGCCTCCGCAGCCGCCCGCAGCACCTTTCGGGCATAGTCTGGGTTTGCAGCAAACCCATCAAAGTAATGCTCCGCATCAAAGATGACCTCTTTGCCATGTTCCTTGAAAAAGCGCACGGTATCGTAAACCAAAGTCAGGTTATTATCCAAGGTCGTATTTAAGACCTTTTCCACATGCAAGTCCCATGATTTTCCGAAAATGGACACCACATCCGTCTGAGCCTTGAGCAGGGAAATCACATTGGGGTCTTCCTCCACCGCAAGGTTTTTGCGCCGGGTGCTGCCAAAGGCGCAAAGCTTGGCATGGCGGGGCTTTTCCTTGGCTGCCCTTTCGAAAAACTCAATATCCTTGGGGTTGGAGCCCGGATTGCCCGCCTCGATATAATCCACGCCAAACTCGTCCAAAGTGCGGACAATGCGCAGTTTGTCACTCACCGAAAAGGAGATTCCCTCTCCTTGAGCCCCATCCCGCAGGGTGCTATCAAAGATTTCCAGTTTCATGGGCGTTCCCCCTTTTCAGACGAGCTTGTTCATGCCGTTCACATAGGCCAGAATACTGGCTTCCACAATGTCGGTGGAAAGGCCCCGGCCGGTGACCACCCGGTCCCCGCACCGTATTTTGACAATGGCTTCGCCCTGGGCGTCCTTGCCTTCGGAAATGGTTTGAATCACATAATCATCCAGGGAATGGTTCTGAACGGGTATGATTTTATCCACAGCATTGAAGGCGGCGTCGATGGGACCGTCGCCGATGGCGACTTCCTCATGACGTTCCCCTTCATACAGCAGGCTCACCACCGCATTGGAGGTGACATAGTTGCCGCTGTTCACCGTAAACCGCTCCAACTTGTACCCGGTTTTGCTCACATGGGTCAGGCGGTGCACCGCCAGGGCTTCCAGGTCCATATCGGTAATGATTTTTTTGCGGTCGCACAATTCCTTGAACCGCAAAAACAGTTGGTCCATCTCTTCCTTGGAAAGCTGATACCCCAGGGCCGACAACCGCTCCTCCACGGCATGATGGCCGCTGTGCTTGCCCAGCACCATTTTGTTTTGCATAAGGCCGATGGATTCCGGGGTCATGATTTCATAGGTTGCCCGGTTCGCCATAACGCCGTGCTGATGGATGCCCGCCTCATGGGCGAAGGCATTGTGCCCGACAATGGCCTTGTTCATGGGGGCATTTACGCCCAGAATGCTGTATACCAGCCGGCTAACGGGATAAAGCCTGGTGGTATCCACCCTGCAATCGTGGGGATACAGGTCCTTGCGGGTATACATTCCCATGACGATCTCTTCCAGCGCGGCATTTCCCGCCCGTTCGCCAATCCCGTTCACGGTGCATTCCACCTGGGTGGCCCCCGCAGCGACCGATGCCAGAGAATTGGCTACCGCCAGGCCCAAATCGTTATGGCAGTGGACGGACAGCTCCGCCTTGTGGATATCCTCCACATGCTCTTTCAGATAGGAAAGCATGGCAGTCATTTCCTGAGGCGTAGCATATCCCACCGTATCGGGGATATTGATGACCCCCGCCCCGGCCTTGATGGCCGCAGAAACGGCCTTTGCCAGAAAGGCAGGATCGCTGCGCATGGCGTCCTCCGCAGAAAATTCCACATCGGGGCAAAGCCTGCGGGCATAGGCCACCTGGGCGGATATGGTGTCCAGCACCTGATCCGGGGTCATTTTCAGCTTATATTCCATGTGTACGGGGGATGTAGCCAGAAAGGTATGAATCCTGGGGGATTGCGCAGCCTTGACCGCCTGATAGGCCGCATCGATATCCTTCTGTGTCGCCCTAGCCAGGCTGGCCACCGTACAGTTTTTCAAAAGCTTCGATATAGCCTGCACCGATCCAAAATCCCCCTGGGAGGCAATGGCAAAGCCCGCTTCGATCACATCCACGCCCATGCGTTCCAAGGCCTGGGCAATTTCCAGCTTTTCCGCCAAGTCCATGGAACAGCCGGGCGCCTGTTCTCCATCCCTTAAGGTTGTATCAAATATTTTAATCCTTTGCATGGGAAGGTTCCTCCTTCTTGAATACAGCGCCCTGGTCCGCCGATGATACCAATGCGGCATACCGCTTCAAATACCCCTTCAATGGCGGGCGCTCAGGCTGTATGAAGTTCTTTTTCCGATCTGCAAGCTCCTGCCCGCTCACCAAAATCTCCAGTTTTCTGGCCGGAATATCAATGGCAATTAGATCGCCTTCCCGCACCAGGGCAATCAGCCCTCCGGCAGCAGCTTCCGGAGACACATGACCGATAGCCGCACCCCGGGTTGCCCCGGAAAACCGTCCATCGGTAATCAGCGCCACCTTCGTATCCAACCCCATGCCCGCAATGGCGGAAGTGGGCGAAAGCATTTCCCGCATGCCGGGGCCGCCAGCAGGGCCCTCATAGCGGATAACCACCACATCCCCCGCCTGAATCCGGCCCCCATAAATGGCCTGCACCGCTTCTTCCTCGCTGTCAAACACCCGTGCAGGCCCGGTATGGCACAGCATTTCCCTGGCTACGGCGCTTTGCTTTACCAATGCGCCTTTAGGGGCCAGGTTCCCAAAGAGCACCGCCAGCCCGCCTACCGGAGCATAGGGCCGGTCCAGAGGCCGGATGACTTCCGGGTCCAATACAGCAGCACCTGCCAGGTTTTCCGCCACCGTCTTTCCGGTTGCCGTTATCAAATTGGCATCAATCAAGTTCAATTCGGAAAGCCGGGCCATCACAGCCGGGATGCCCCCTGCCAAATCCAGGTCCTGCACATGGTGCTTGCCTGCAGGAGCCAGCTTGCACAGATTGGGCGTTCTTTGGCTGATTTCGTTGATAGCTTCCAGGCGGAAGGGGATGTTCGCCTCCTTGGCGATGGCGGCAAGGTGCAGTGCGGTATTGGTGGAGCAGCCCAGCGCCATGTCCACAACAAGGGCGTTTTGCACCGCGCCAGGGGTAAGGATGTCCAGCGCCCTTATGTTTTTTTCAAGAAGCGCCATCACCTGTTCGCCGCTTTCCTTTGCGAAGCGCAGGCGTTTGGCATATGCCGCGGGGATCGTGCCGTTGCCCGGAAGCGCCAAGCCCAATACCTCTGTCAGGCAGTTCATGGAGTTGGCAGTAAACATTCCCGAGCAGGAGCCGCAGCCGGGACAGGCCATCTCCTCCACATGCAAAAGTTCGTCTTCATCGATCTTCCCGGCCTTCCAGGCGCCTACGGCCTCGAAGGCACTGTTCAGATCGAAGTCTTTTTCCTTCTCCCGCAGGGAAAGCATGGGACCGCCAGATACAAAGAGGCAGGGCAGGTTCAGCCTGGCCGCCGCCATAAGCATCCCCGGCACCACCTTGTCGCAGTTGGGGATGAACACCAGCGCATCAAAGCAGTGGGCATTCACCATGCATTCAATGCTGTCGGCAATCAGTTCCCGGGTACACAAGGAATAGCGCATGCCTTCATGGCCCATGGCAAGCCCGTCGCATACAGCAATGGTATTGAACTCCAGCGGTGTCCCCCCCGCGGCCAGCACCCCATCCTTTACCGCCCTGGCGATCTGATTGAGGTGCGTGTGGCCGGGAACTACCTCATTAAAGGAATTGACAATGCCGACAAGCGGTTTTTCAATCTGCCGGTCCGTCAGCCCGCAAGCCTTCAATAAGGCCCGGTGAGGGGCCCGCTCGCCCCCCTTTTTGATCGCATCGGATCGCAATGTTTACCGCTCCCCTCTCAAGTCCGGAACATCCTCGGGCTTTTGCCAGCTCATGTTCTTGCGCAGCGCCGCGCCGGTGGTTTCAAGCAGGCTTTCCCGCTCCATTTTGCGCATGGCGTTGAAGCTGGGCCGGTTGGCCTGGTTCTCCAAAATCCAGTTGCGGGCGAAGGTGCCATTTTGGATTTCGGTGAGCACCTTTTTCATTTCCTTCCTGGTTTCGTCGGTAATGATCCTGGGGCCTACGGTATAGTCGCCATACTCCGCCGTATCGCTGATGGAGTAGCGCATGAAGCTCATGCCGCCCTTGACCACCAGATCGATAATGAGCTTCATCTCATGCAGGCACTCAAAGTATGCGCTCTCCGGCTGATACCCGGCTTCCACCAGGGTATCAAAGCCTGCCTTCATCAGAGCCGTTACGCCGCCGCAAAGCACCGCCTGCTCGCCAAACAAGTCTGTTTCCGTTTCCTCTTTGAAGGTGGTTTCCAATATGCCGGCTCTGGCCCCGCCAATCCCTGCCGCATAGGCCAGGGCGGTTTGCATGGCCTTGCCGTCCGCATCCTGGTATACGGCCACGAGGCAAGGAACACCCTTCCCCTCCTGGAACTGGCTGCGCACTGTATGGCCCGGGCCCTTGGGCGCCACCATCATGATACTGACATTTTTCGGGGGCACAATCTGGCCAAAGTGGATGTTGAAGCCATGGGCAAAGGCCAGCGTCATGCCGGGGCGCAAATTGGGAGCAATGTCCTTGTGATAGAGGGCTGCCTGCTTCTCATCATTCACAAGAATCATGACTACATCCGCCGCCTTTACCGCTTCGGCTGTCAGCATCACGGATAGTCCCGCTTTTTTCGCCGCTTCTGCGGATTTTGAACCTTCGTACAGCCCTACCACCACATCTACGCCGCTGTCCATAAGGTTCAACGCGTGGGCATGGCCCTGGCTGCCGTAACCGATGATGGCTACCTTTTTGCCCTTGAGCTGGTTCAGGTCACAATCCTTTTCATAATACAGTTTCGCCATGTGAATCCTCTCCTTTTATCAATTCGTTCAAGACATACGCGCCTCTGCCGATGGCGGTAATACCGGTCCTGCAGAGTTCTGTAATCCCAAAGGGTTCCAAAAACGCCACGAAAGCGTCTAACTTGGCCTTTTCACCGGTAATTTCCACCGTCACGGAGGCGGAGGTTAAATCTACCACCTTGGCCCGGAATACATCCACCGCCTCCTGAACCTGGCTGCGCTTGTCATGGCCTGCCGCAACCTTGATCAGCATCAGTTCCCGCATCACGGTTTTTTCCATATCCATCAATTCCACCACATGCACGTCATGGAGCTTTTCCACCTGGCGCGTGATCTGTTCGCGGATATATTCATCGCCGGTCGCCATAATGGTCATGCGGGAAATGTTTTTATCCTGGGTTTCCCCGACGGACAGGCTGTCAATGTTATAGCCCCTGCGGGCAAACAGCCCGGAAATACGGGTCAACACGCCTGATTCGTTGTTCACCAGCATGGAAAGAATGAACTTTCCCTGTTCCACATGTTTCACCCCCTCAAAATCATATCCCGGATGGTCCCGTTTGGCGGAATCATGGGCAAAACCTTTTCATCCATGTCGATGTGCACGTCCACCACCACCGGCCCCGGAATGGAAAATGCCCGGTCCAGTGCTTCGCCCAATTGTTCCTTTTCGCAAACCCTGATTCCCTGTGCGCCAAAGGCCTTGGCCAGTTCACAAAAGTCCGTCTTGCGCAAGAGGGTGGTGTTGGAATAACGGCTGTCATAGAACATCGTCTGCCATTGGCGGACCATGCCCAATACGCCATTGTTGAGCACCACCACCACCAGGGGGAGGTTGTTGGATACTGCCGTTGCCAGCTCGTTCATGTTCATGTGAAAGCTGCCGTCGCTGGTAAACAGCACAGTACGCCTGCCTCCCGAACCGATGCAGGCCCCCATGGCAGCACCCATGCCAAAGCCCATGGCACCAAGGCCTCCGGAGGTGATAAAGGTGCGGGGCTTTTGGAAGCGGTAGTACTGGGCCGTCCACATCTGGTGCTGGCCCACATCAGTCGCCACAAACGCATCCGCCCCTGCCCGAAGATTCACCGCCTCAATGACCATTTGGGGGTTGAGCAGATCCGGGTTCATGCCCAGATGATTATCCGGGGCGTTCTTCGTTTTTTCAACCTCATCCCGCCAGGCAGGATCACATGGGGGCAGCCCCGTTTCCACAAGCCCTTGAAGCACCTGCCTCACATCTCCCACCAGGGCCACGTAGGCGGGAATGTTCTTGCCGATTTCCGCCGGGTCGATGTCGATATGAAGCACCTTTCTGTCCTTGGAAAAAGCCTGCTTGTTGCCGGTAGCCCGGTCGGAAAACCGGGTGCCCACCGCAATAATCAAATCAGACCTGTCCATGATTTTGGAGGCGGCAAATTTTCCGTGCATGCCCGTCATGCCCAGAAACAGGGGATGGTCCTGGGGCACGGCCGATATGCCCATCATGCTGGCGCCAATAGGCGCATTTAATGCCTGGGCCAAAGCAATCAGCTCTTGGGATGCGCCGGAGGTGACCACGCCGCCGCCAACATACAAAAAAGGACGTTCCGATTCCCGAATCAGGCGCGACGCCTGAAGAAGGACCTGGCTGCTTATATCCCGCGCTGCGGGCGCTTTATGGGCGGGCTTTTGCATAAACTCGCAGGTGCCGGCCTGCACATCCTTGGGGATGTCCACCAGTACCGGCCCCGGCCTTCCGGAGCCTGCGATTCGAAAAGCTTCCCGCAGGGTATCAGCCAGTTTGGAAACGTCCTTGACCATATAATTGTGCTTGGTGATGGGCATGGTAACGCCGATGATATCCACCTCTTGGAAGCTGTCCCGCCCGATCAGGGGACAGGCCACATTGCCGGTGATGGCCACCAGGGGGATGGAATCCAGGTAGGCGTTGGCGATTCCGGTAACCAGATTGGTGGCACCGGGGCCTGATGTGGCAATCACCACCCCCGTTCGGCCGGTAGCCCTGGCATACCCATCCGCTGCATGGGCGGCACCCTGCTCATGGCAGGTGATGCAATGCCTCAGCCAGCCGGCGTTTTTATACAGTTCGTCATAGATGTTCAGGACCGCTCCTCCTGGATATCCAAAAACCGTTTCGACCCCCTGTTCCCTGAAGATCTCCATCAGGATCTGCGCGCCGGTCAGCATCATTGCCGCCCTCTCCTCTCATAAAAAAACCCCCTGTTGCCGCTATACACGGTAACAGGGGTTTCTAGCATTTCCTCTATGCCTTATGCTATCACCTTTTGCCTGCTCCTGCGCATATAGCAAAATCCGTTGCTGGCGACGACGATAATTCGTACAAGGCCAACAACGACGATAAGGCTAATAAGGTTGAGGAACAGATTGCTCATACTTAACTCCTAAAAAAGTTTTTATAAAGCTATCACACCTTTTCCGGTTTGTCAAGCGTTAAATTTTTATTTATTGCAATTTTTGAAAGAGACTTGATGCCTTTAGCCGCAAAAAAAGCCCGTTTTCAAGTGAAAAACGGGCAGTTGTGAATTTTTAAGCATTGCTCCTGCATGTCCCTAAAAAACGTTCAAATGCTCCAGCAGGATCTTCAGGCCGATGCCGATCAGCACCAGGCCCCCGGCGATTTCCGCCTTGCCCTTTAGGAGGCCGCCAAACCGGTTTCCCAGTGCCACACCGCAAAAGCATAAAACAAAGGTGACGGCGCCGATAAGGGAAATGGCCGGAAGAATATCCACCCTGAAAAAGGAAAAGGTGATGCCTACCGCCAAAGCATCGATACTTGTTGCAACAGCTAGCAGTATCAGCCCCTTATGGGAAAGCTTCTCATCATACGGGCATGCTTCCTCCTTTCGGGCTTCCCAGATCATATGCCCCCCCAGAAAGGCTAGGAGCGCAAAGGCGATCCAGTGATCGAACTCCGTGATATACTGCTGAAACTGCTTGCCCAGCAGCCAGCCCAAAAACGGCATCAGCGCCTGAAAAGCGCCAAAATACAGGGCAATGATGAACGCCTGCCGCCCTTGAAACCACTTCATGGCCAACCCCTTGCACAGCGACACCGCAAAAGCATCCATAGAAAGCCCAACCGCCAGGAAACTCAGTTCCACCAGCCCCACTGCCATCTCTCCCATGTGCAATATCGTTCTGCGGCAGCTACAACCTCTGCTTATGAAAAAAGACGCATGTACAGCCAATACAGCCGTACATGAGTCTCATCATTTAAGACAAGCCAGACCGTTTCAGGCCATGATGTTGACTTGCCACGCAAACGCGCCAATTACTCCCCCATGAACCTTGTAAGCTTATCACAATTTGCCGCCCCTGTCAATTTTTCCAACAGCCATGGGCGGCATAGGAAACGCCTCAACGCAGGATCGCGGCAATTTCTTCCCTTTCATTCTGTGTAAGCGGCGTATGGCTTTCCAAAGCCCGCACGTTTTCCTCAATCTGCGCAAGGCGGCTGGCGCCGATAATCACAGAGGTGATGGCCGGGTTTTCCAGCACCCAGTTAAGGGCGAGCTGTGCCAAAGTCTGCCCCCTTTGGATAGCCAGCTGGGACAGCTTGCGGGCTTTTTCCACTGTTTCCTGGGTGACGGCCTCCGGCTTCAAAAATACGCTGCTGCCGCCTGCCCTGGAATCCGCCGGGATGCCATGCAAATACTTCTCCGTAAGCAGCCCCTGGGCCAGGGGTGAGAAGGCCACCGCGCCGATGCCCCCTTCAAGCAGCACCTTGTCAAGGCCGTTTTCGATGCGCCGGTCCAGCATGTTGTAGCGGGGCTGGTGAACGAGGAGCGGAATGCCCATCCCTTTCAGTATATCCGCCGCCCGGGCGGTATCCTCGGGGCCATAGTTGGATATGCCCGCGTACAGCGCTTTTCCCTGATGCACGGCACTGGCCAGCGCGCCCATGCTTTCTTCCAGAGGAGTATTGGGGTCCGGCCTGTGGTGGTAGAAAATGTCCACATAGGGCAGCCGCATGCGCCGAAGGCTTTGGTCCAGGCTGGACAGGAGGTATTTGCGGGAACCCCAGTCTCCATAAGGCCCCGGGCCCATCAAATATCCCGCCTTGGTTGACACCACAATCTCATCCCGGTAAGGGCGGAGGTTATCCTCGTATACCTTGCCGAAGGTTTCTTCCGCTGAGCCGGGAGGGGGGCCATAGTTGTTGGCCAGGTCGAAATGGGTAATGCCCATATCAAATGCGCCCAGGATCATCTCCCGGCTTCTTTCCAGGGGCGCTTCCCCGCCGAAGTTTTGCCACAGCCCCAAAGAAACGGCCGGAAGCTGCAGGCCGCTTTTTCCGCAGCGCCGGTAGGTCATGGTATGGTACCTATTGCCATCCGCCACATACGTCATGTTGTTGTCCTCCCACATATTATACCAAACCATTATACGGCTGCATTCTGCATCCGTCCATCATTATTTGCGATTGGGACATGGCTTATCAGCCCTTCACCGCTCCGGAGGAAAGACCGGTGACAAAATACTTCTGCAAGCATAAAAACAATACCACTACCGGCACCAGGGATACGCAGGACATGGCGAACACATAGCCCCACTGGGTAAAATTCCGCTGGCCGAAAAAGCCCGCAATGGCAATGGGCAGCGTCCTTTTCTGAGCGTCGTTCAGCACCGTCTGGGCCCAGGGGTATTCCTCCCATGCCGTAAGGAAATTGAACACACTCACCGCCGCGATAGACGGAGACGCCAAGGGCAGTATCACCCGGAAATAGGTTGCGAAGATGGACCCTCCGTCCATGTACACCGCCTCATCCAGCTCATTGGGGATTGTTTCAACAAACCCCTTGATCATGAACGTGGAAAAAGGCAGCACCCATGCCACATAAAAGGGAACAAGCCCGCTCAGCCGGTTTATGAATCCAAACCGCACAGCCAGTTCAAACTGGGGCAGAATCAACGTCATGCCGGGGATTACCATGGTCACAATCAGCAAACGGAACAGGGTATTGCGAAACGGAAAACGAAACCGGGCGATGCAGTAGGCCATGGTGGAGGCGGCAAAGGCCGACAGCGCTACGGAAGCGGCGGCCACCACCAGGCTGTTGAGCATATTTCCGTAAAAGTTTTCCTCAAAGAGCACATAGCTATAGTTTTCCAAGGTGACCTGATTTATCCGCGGAAAGATTCTGGGCGGATATTCATACAGTGCGCCGTTGGGGCGCAGGCTGGTGGTAATCATGTAAACCATAGGCAGTACGGATACGACGGCACCCGCCAGCAGCAGGAGAAGTGCAATCCAGGGGATTTTTCTTTTTCTCACAGCCGCCGCCCCCCTTCCCGTTCCCCGCCCAGAAACCTGAACTGCAGCACCGCCAGCGCGGCAATAATCATTGCTACAATGTATGAAAGGGCAGCCGCATACCCCATATTTCTGGCGGAAAAGGCCTGGTAATACATCCAGGTGAGCACCACTTCCGTCTGATGGGCCGGGCGGCCGTCGGTAATGAGCTTGATGGAGGTATACACATTGAAGGCACCGATGGTAAGCATCACCAGGGCAAAGAGCACCGTACCCCGAATGGAAGGCAGCGTGATTTTCCAGAATTGCTTCCAGCGGTTGCAGCCGTCTATGGCGGAAGCCTCGTAATATTCGTGGGGAACACCCTGCAGCGCCGCCAGGAATACCACCATGTTCCAGCCTACGCCCTTCCAAATGCCAAGGCAGGCCGCGACGGCAAGCCCTGTCCAGCGTTTGTCCAGCCAGCGGATGGGCACACCTGTCAGGCGAAGCACGTCCGTCAGCAGGTAATTGAGGATGCCCTCGTTATTGAACAGGTATTTGAACACCAGGGAGACGATCACCCAGGAGGTAATCACCGGCAGGTAGTAAACCAGCCGGAAAGGGATTTGGAATTTTTTCAGGCTATGGATGCCGTAGGCAGCCCATAACCCCAGGGCCATCTGCCCTGGCACGGTAATAAGGCCATATAAAAGGGTATTGACAAGGGCGGTGCGGAAGGTGGCATCGCCTACAACCGCCCGGTAATTTTGAAGCCCCACAAAGGCGGAGGTTTGCCCGATGCCGATTTTCCAATCGAAAAAACTCATCACCAGGAGTTTGCCAATGGGGTAAAGCGTAAACAGGCAGAAAAATGCAAGGCCTGGCAAAAGGAGCAGGCCGATTTGCGCGTTTCTTCCCGCACGGCGGTTCAGCGTCCTTAGGGAGGAAGGTGCGGCCATAATAAACCTCCTTTTGCTTCAAGCGGGGCCAGGCCCTTTGCCAAGCCCCGCTTTGATGAAATACAATACCAGGTTACTTTTTCAGCAGTGCATCCAGTTCCGCTGCCAGGTCATCCATAGCCTGCTTCACAGGCTTTTCACCGGTGATGGCCAGGGTGACCGCGCCGGTCAGCGCATTATCCATCTCAGACCATACAGCTACCGGCGGCCGTGCCTTGGCGCTCTTGATAGCGGTGAGGAAAGGCCCGAAGTTGCCGATTTCCTGAACTTCCGGCGCATCCACCGCTTCCTTGTTCACGGGGATTTGGCCTACCTTTGCCATGGCAATCTGGCTTTCCTTGCTGGTCATAAACTGCATGAATTTCCAGGCAGCATCCTTCTTTGCGGTGGAGAACATCACGATATCCTCGCCGCCCAATACCTGGGCGGAACCGCCTTTGCCTGCGGGCATCTGAGCTGTAACGGCCTCAAACTGAGGATACGCGCCGGCCAGCTCCGCAAACTTCCAGGGGCCTTCAATAATCATGGCATAGCGGCCCATGCCGTAGCCGTCAGTGAGAGGGATATCCCCGCTGGAGAAGCCAACCATAGCCCCGGCCTTGTAAAGGTCCGCCAGCTTCTGGATGATTTCAACGGAGGCATCGCTATTGATATAGCCGGAGGATACGGTGCATGCGGAATCGGTAATATCCCCGCCGTTGCTCCAGATGAAGGGAAGGATATTCCACCCGGCCAACGCGGGCTCGCCATATCCCCACACCTTTTGAGAACCCTCGGTAGTGAGTTTCAAGGCAGCGTCAAAGAATTCCTCCATTGTTGCGGGAGGCGTGAGGCCCACCGCTTCAAACAACGACTTGTTGTAGAACAGTATCTTTGTGTTGGTGTTCAAGGCAAGGCCGTAATAGTGGCCGCCGACATTGGCGGTGCTCATGGGGCCTTCCAGCAATGCGCCGGATACCTCGGAAAAATCAGCCATTTCGGTGTCAAGCTGCGCAAGGATGTTCATGTTTTCAAACTCGGGAAGCCAGGCAATATCACAGCGGGCCACGTCGGGCAGCTGCTGGGTATCGGCGCTGATGAGGATCTTCTTGTGAAGTTCGTCCCATTCGTGGGATACCGCGTTGACCTTGATGCCGGGATTCTGCGCCTCAAAGGCAGGGATCAGCACCTCGGTCAAAGTCTTGTTTTCTGCCGACTGGGCATTATAGTGGTGCCAGAAGGTGAGGGTCACTTCTTCCTGTGCCAGGGCGCCTAATGCAGGTAGCAGCAAGGCGGCAGCCAGCAGGACCGACAGGATTTTTTTCATGGTTCTTCCTCCTTCTCATGTCGTTTGAGTATGCTTATTTTGCCGCAGGGCAGGGTGAGCTCTTTCCCTGTCCATGCACTTAATAAGTCCGTATGGATGCCATCCAGGCAGATGGTTTGCACTGCGTCGGTGGGATTCATTGCAATGAGTAGCGATTCTTCCCCGCAAGTACGGGAAAATGCGAAAACGCTCTCCCTGTGAACGCATTGGTAATCCCCTCTTGTCAGTGCCGGGTGGGCCTTGCGCAGCGCAATCCACCCCTTTACCTCCTGATAAAAAGCGGTGCTTTCCACTTGATCCCACATCATGCAGCCCCGGCAGCCAGGATCGTTTTCACCCTCCATGCCTGCCTCGTCCCCATAATAAACGGCCGGAAGCCCGGGAAACGTCATTTGGAAAGCCAGCGCCATCCGCCAGGCTGCCAGGTCGCCGCCGCACTCGGACAGAAATCGCTTTGTGTCATGGCTGCCCAAGGGCTGATAAAGGCTGTGCCACAAGGGGGTGGGATACAGGGACAGAAAATGCTGGAGCCTGCTGTCAAAGGCCGGGCCGTCTATTGTTTTGCGGGCAAAAAAGTCCAGCACCGCATCTCGGAAGAGGTAATTCATCACGCTGTCCATGGTATCGCCCCGCAGCATGTCGGTGGCGTCCCGCCAGGATTCGGCCAGGAGCGCCCCGTCCGGACGGAGGGCCTTTATTTCCCGCCGGAATTCCTGCCAGAAGGTGAGGTCCACCTCATCCGCCACATCCAGGCGCCAGCCGTCAATGTCCGCTTCTTTGATCCAATAGACGCCAACCCGCAAAAAGTAATCCCGAACCTCCCGGCAGGAGAAGTTCAATTTCGGCATGAAGGGGTAATCCCCCACACAGAGGTAATCCTCCCCACGAATGCCTGGCGGCAGCCGGTCAAGGTAAAACCAGGAGCAATAGGGAGAGCCTTTCCCCTTTTCCAGCACGTCCGCAAAGGGAGCGAAATGGATGCCGCAATGGTTGAACACCCCATCCAGCAGCACCCGGATGTTTTTTTCATGGGCGGCTTTTACCAATTCCTGCAAGTCATCCGTGCTTCCCAGAGCGGGGTCCACAGAAAAGTAATCCGTAGTGGCGTAGCGGTGGTTGAAATCCCCCTTGAAAATAGGGGTCAGGTATAAAACCGTAATCCCCAAAGCTGCCAAATAGTCTATTTTTGCCGTAATCCCCCGCAAGTCTCCGCCGCAGTAATGCTCTCTGTCAGGCACGCTGCCCCAGGCCGCCTGAGGCGCTGGAATGGGCAGGCTGCCGCTTCTTGCAAAGCGGTCAGGAAAAACCTGATAGGCAATCCCCTGGGAAAGCCAGGCCGGAGGCGCAATCTGATCGCCCTCGTTTGTGGCGGTATACTCGAAAAAACCGTTCTTTGGAAAAGCTGCGTCCTCTCCATACTGGTTCCCGTAAACCGTTGCCCCCTCCGGCGTTTTTGCGGAAAAGACGTAGCGGAAATACCGGGCTGACCGGGGCATCGTCACCGCGCCTTCGTACATGGCATACCCATACCGGCTGGCAATGGGATGCATGGTGACTTTTACCGCGGTTTCGGGGGATTGCATGCGGTCCCACCAGTGCAATACCGGCGTTTCAAGGGCGGGGTCGGCCAGCAGGCGGATAAAAACGGTTTCCAATGTAACCGGATACACGAATGGGCGGGATGGAGGATGTATCATTCGGTTCATGCTTTTCCTCTTTTCGTAAAACGGAATTATGCCATTCCCACTCTCCGGCTGGAGCTGCGCTGAATGATTCTGGGCTGAAGGAGGATATGGCGGGGCGCTTCCTTTTCTTCCGGTGAAATTTGGGAAAACAAGGCGGCAGCAGCTTCCTGGCCCATACGATATACATCGATGTCAACTGCCGTCAAGGTGGGCTCTATCAATTCTGTGATGGGCTCATCATCAAAGGTGATGAGTCCGCATTTTTCAGGTATGGCAATATGCAGGTGGCTCAGCGCCCGCATGGCACCCAGGCATAGCTTGTTTCCGGCGCACAGAATGGCATCCGGGGGCTGGGGAAGGGCCATCAGCGCCTTTACAGCTTCGTACGCCGCCTGCTTTTGCTCCGGGCATTCCAGCACATAGGCCTCCTCCGCCGGCAATTGATGGTCTGATAGCGTCTGCCGGTATCCCTTCAAACGGTGCCTGTTGAACATTTCCTGCTGGCTGCCCCCAAGGTAGGCAATACGCCTGTATCCCTTCTCAATCAGATGGCGGGTTGCCAGCGCTCCGGCCTGGACATTGTCCACATCCACCCAGGGCACATCTTCTGAAAGGTTTTGGGGCTCGCCCATCACCACAAAGGGAAAGCTTTTTTCCCTAAGGCTCATAACCATATCCTCCGTCACAATGGAGGAGGGCAGGATGGCCGCATCAATCCGCTTGCCCAGCACCAGGTTTTCCAGCACTGTCGGGCTGCCGCCTTTTTCATTGGCAATAATAAGATAATAGCCGTGCTGATAGACCACTTGTTCCGCCCCGTTGAGCATTTGGTAGAAAAACGGGTTCCCAAAGGCGGCAGGGCGGGTCATATCTACCAGTAAGCCAATGGTTTGGGAACTGGCATTGGAAAGGTTTCGTGCCAGGCTGTTTGGCACATACTGCAAATCCCGCATTACTTCCAGCACCCGCTCCCGGGTTTCCGGGGCAATACGCGGACTATCGTTGATAATTCTGGATACCGTGGCGGTGGATACCCCCGCAGCCCTGGCCACATCCCGAATGCCTGCCGCCACAAATATCCCTCCCATAGCTTCTGTGTATCCGGTTACATAATTCTGGAAAAAAATATTTCGTTTCGTGTACCCGGTTACATTTATTATAGCGCCTTTCTTGCGGCTGTCAAGGGTGAAAAGACAAAATCTTTTCACCCTATGGCTGGTCCTCTATGGCAGTCTTTATGCCTGTTCCTGCGCCCGGCGGTAGATGTCGGCCTTATCCTCCTGGGACAGCACTTTCTCCAAGCCATAGGCGATCACGGTAATTCCCACCAGATTCATAACTAGGCGGGTCAGCATGAAGGCATACCCCATGGCTGTAGTCTCGAACAGTATCATGGGCAATTTGGTGGTGGACCAGGCGCCCAGAAAGATCAAAATGTTAAAAAGCCTGCTTCCTTTTTTCAGCAGCACCACAGCAACGGGGAAAGCGGCATATAAAGGTCCCGCGGCCGCGGAGCCAAGGAGAAATGCCAGCAAAATCCCTTTTAGCCCCGACCCTTCCCCCATATATTTGACCATGGTTTCCCGCTTCACCCAAACATCCATAAGCCCCAGCAATACAAAAATAGGCGGCAGCACGGACAGCATTTCCAGCGCATTTTCCCAGCTTAGCTGCAGAGACTTTTGTCCGAGGCCGGGGGCGAAAGCAAGCAGCAGCCCATCCACCAGGCAAAAAAGCAGAAATATCCAATAGCGGCGGATCAACTTTGGCAGCTTGCTTATCATAGTACCACCCCCATTACACCGGCAACCAGCAGGGAGAACAAAAAGGCCGCACCATTTCGGAAAAAGGCTGCTTTCCTGCCAAAATACCGGATTTCAACCGGCAAAGTTACGATTCCAACCATCATCAATGTGGAAACAAAAGCGGCAATTTGCGTAATCCCGGCGCCGCTGTGCAAAAGCGCCGCCGCCAGTGGGAATGCCGCAAAGCCCGGGATGAGTGTAATTGCCCCTACGAAGGCCGCCAGCAATACCCCCCACAGGCCGGATTCCGCCCCGATCAGCGCGGAAATCTGCTCCGGAGTGAGCAAAGCCAGCATAACCCCAATGATGAGGAGGATTGCCAGCAATTGAGGCAATATATTCTCCAGAGCCTTCCAAGCCTTTTTTAGCGCCTGCAGCGTCTTTTCCCGGCTTTTCAAAAAGGAGATAAGAAGGGCAAGAAGGGCGGCGGCATACAAAGCAACGGTCACCTTCATTCCCCCTTCTCAATGGCCGCGGGCATGCTCATGCGCGCGGCCGGCTGTGGAGAGTCGTTTACCCTTCAGGCAGCACTTCATTTTGCGTCCTCCTGCTCCTTCAGCATCCGTGCTTCCAGCAAATCTGCCGCCAAGCCCACCAGCTGCGCGCAGGGGCGGCGCCGGTAATAGCCTTCGGTTCTTTTTTCGGGCGTCGGATCATCAGGACCTTCTGGCAGGGCAAGCAGTTCCCTGCACAAAATGGAGCCGGATTCCTCCCGAAATTCCCTGGCCAGCTCCTGTATCCTGGTATAATGTTCTGCTTTTTCTTCTGCCGCCTGAGGATCGGTGTAGCCGTACATCATCCCAGCCGCCAGAAAGGTGCCCGATAAGGCCCCGCATACCTCCCGGAGCCTGCCCATGCCGCCCCCCATGGAGGAGGCCAGCTTGATGGCCGTTTCAAAGGGCAGGCCGGCATCCTCGCAAAAGGCGCCCAGGGTGGCCTGGGCGCAATTATAGCCCTGTTCAAACAATTCCATGGCCCGCTGCTTATGTATTCCCATATGTCTCCTCCTAAGGCTTATAGATTTTCCAAGGTTTGGGCCAAAGCATCCAGCCATCCGCCCTCAAATTCTTCAATCCGGCCCTGGTCGCATGCCGCAGCAAGCTTGGGGTCCATAGGCAGCCCCGCAAAAACGGGAATGGCCTGATCCTGTGCAATCTGCGCGCCATGGCTTTCCCCAAACACCCGGAACTCCTTGCCGCAATCGGGGCAGGTGACAAAGCTCATATTCTCTACCAGGCCCAGAAGCGGAAGACTCATCATCCGTGCCATATTGGCGGCCTTTTCCACGATCATGGACACCAATTCCTGGGGTGAGGTCACTATCACCAGGCCGTTCACGGGGAGGGACTGGAACACCGTCAGGGGCACATCCCCGGTTCCCGGAGGCATGTCTACAAACATGAAGTCCACATCTCCCCAGATCACATCTGTCCAGAACTGCTTTACGGTACCGGCAATAATAGGACCCCGCCAGACGACCGGATCCGTCTCGTTTTCCAGCAGCAGGTTCAATGACATGACGGAAATGCCCGTATTGGTTTTTACCGGAAGCAGGCCATCCTCATTCCCCGTGGCATGCTCATGAAGCCCAAAGGCTTTGGGAATGGAGGGGCCGGTGATATCCGCATCCAGTATGGCGGTTTTGTATCCCTTGCGCTGCATAAGTACCGCCAGTATGGACGTCACCAGGGATTTTCCCACGCCGCCCTTGCCGCTGACAATACCGATTACCTTCTTGATATGGCTTAATTCGTGAGGCTTTTCCAAAAAGCTTTTCTTATCCTTTTCCCGGTCCTTGCAGTCCAATGTGCATTGTGAGCAATCCGATCCGCAGCCGTCTGCCATGTTGTTTCTCTCCCCTATTTTGGTTTTTTTCCTGCCGTTATGGTGTTTCTTCCCCTGAATCGCCCGAGCGGCCCTCTGCTTGCGCCGGTTGGCCCGGCCTATGCCCCGCCCTGGCTTCCTCCGCGCATTCTCTTGGCCGCCTTTGGCAGTCTCCGCAGCGGCAGGTTCTTTCCAGCCCGCCGCACAGCAGATAATCTCCGCCTTCAATCTGCAGCATTTTGCCAAGGACCAGCGCTTCAGCCACCTTTTTGCGGGCGTCATTATAGATGCGCTGCACCGTTGTGCGGGCCACCTGCATCTGCTCGGCGCATTCCTCCTGTGTAAAGCCTTTCAGGTCTATGAGGCGGATGGTTTCATGCTCCTCCACCGTCATGAAAACCTCTTGATTTGGCGGCACGCCGCCTTCCAGAGGTCCGAACCGGCCAATCCCGGGCAGACAGCAGACCCGTCTTCCTTTTTTGGGCCTGGGCATGGTTTCACCCCCATCAGCGCCTTGCAGATTATTGACATATGTCAATTTCGTTCCCATTATACTAGTTTCCTGACATATGTCAAGAATATGCGACTGGTTTTTTGCTTTCATGCATCAAGCAATAGGGAGGCACGATACCGCCATGGCATCATGCCCCCCTCGGGATTCACAGTTGCAAATGCACTTAATGGAACGCCGGCAGCCAATCTCCGTGAGCCGTGATCAGATCATCGCACATGGAGACGATATCGTCAATCGACAATTCCGCGCAGGTGTGGGGGTCCATCATAGCGGCCTGATAGATGTAGTCCTTTTGATGGGTTCGGGCGGCTTCCAGGGTAAGCAATTGTACGTTGATGTTTGTGCGGTTCATGGCGGCGCATTGCTCCGGCAGGTTCCCCACAAAGCAGGGGGTCACGCCGCTTTTATCCACCAGGCAGGGCACCTCGACGCATGCTTTGGCTGGAAGGTTCGTAATCAGGCCCTGGTTCATCACATTACCGCCAATTTTATAAGGGCGGTTTTCCTCCATGGCTTCCATGATATAGCTGGCGTATTCGGTGGTGCGTTCATGGGTTAAAAGGGGATTCTTCGTCAGTTCATCCCGGCGCTGCTTCCAATCGGCTATCTGCTTTACGCAGCGGCGGGGGTATTCATCCAGGGGAATATTAAACCTTTCGATCAGCTCCGGATACCGGCCCTTGATGAAATAGGGCATGTATTCCGCATTATGCTCACTGGATTCCGTAACATAATAGCCAAAGCGCTTCATGATCTCGTAGCGTACCATGTCATTGTGCTTTTCGGTGCGTAAAAGCGCCCGGCGCTTGATTTCGGGGTATAAATCCACCCCGTCCCTTGTGATTTCCAACAGCCACGCCTGATGGTTGATCCCGGCAATTTTCCATTGCACCCGTTCATCATAAGGCATTTCCAGGCCTTCCATCAGATGTTTTGCGCACCCTTGCACACTGTGGCACAAGCCCACGGTTTGAATGCCGGTCATGGTATTCATGGCACCGGTCAGCATGGCCATCGGGTTTGTGTAGTTCATAAGCAGCGCATCGGGGCAGACTTCTTCCATATCCCTGGCAAAATCCAACATTACGGGAATGGTACGCAGCGCCCGGAAGATGCCGCCGATACCCAGGGTATCAGCAATGGTCTGCCGAAGGCCATATTTTTTAGGCACTTCAAAATCTGTTACCGTGCAGGGCTCATACAGCCCCACCTGAATGGCGTTTACCACATAATTTGCCCCGCGCAGGGCATCTTTTCTGTTTTCTACGCCAAGATAGGCGGAAATCCGGGCCTTTTCGCCTAGGTTGCGGTTGATGGCTTCCAGCATGTCTTTTGATTCCGAAAGCCTCTCCGCGTCAATATCGTACAGGGCGATTTCGGATGACGCCAGGGATGGCGTAACCATGCTGTCCCCCAGCACATTTTTGGCGAATACGGTGCTTCCGGCACCCATGAATGCAATTTTCGGCACTTGTAAACCCTCCTTAGACAACGTACAATGGATAGGAAAAGTATAGCACGGTTTGTGCCTTCACACAGGAAGGGTTTGTTGCAAAAACTGTGCGGAATGTTGCAAGAAGGGAAAAGCCATGGATTTTCAAGCCCAGGAGGAATTGCTGCTGCGCCATGTGTCCCTCAGGCAGTGCGGATGGGAGCCGTGCGCACCAGGCCACCAATACGGGCCGGCAGTGCGGGATCATTATCTGATCCATTACGTCCTGTCCGGAGAGGGCATATATCAAACACCCCGGGGGCAGTTCCCCTTAAAAGCCGGTCAGGGATTCATCATCTTTCCTGGCGAAGTGACCACCTACCAGGCCAACAGGGAAAATCCCTGGACCTATGGCTGGGTGGGCTATGCCGGCCACGATGCCGCCGTGCTTACCGGACAGGTGGGGCTGACCCGGGAGGCGCCTGTATTTTATGCGGCGCCCAAGGAGGAGCTTTTCGGCCTCATTGAAACCATGTGCAGGGAGGTATCCTCGCTGCGCCTTGGTCACCTTTCCGCCCTTGGCAGCTTGTACCGCTTTTTGGCCCTGATCGCCCAATCCATGCCCCAGGCGGGCCAAAATCCGCACCGGTTGGATTATGAAAAGGCCAGATGGTTTATGGAGGGCAATTACACAAGGCCCATTCGCATATCCGACATTGCCGCATTTGTGGGGTTGAGCCGTTCTCAGCTGTTTCGGGTGTTTGAAGAAATATGCGGCTGCTCCCCCAAGGAAAGCCTGTACCAATTGCGCATGGAAAAGGCACTTTCCCTGATAGCCGCCCGGGAATTGAATCAGGAAGCGATTGCCGCCTCCCTTGGCATATCCTCCGCCGCCCGGTTTGGGAGACTTTTCAAGCAGTATTATGGGCTGTCTCCCCGGGCGTGGTGCAAGCAGCAGAAAATAAGCTGATCCATGTAAATTTGCATAGCAAAATGCCCCTCCTTCCGGCGGATGGAGAGGCATTCTTGTAAAGCTTAATGTTCATTGAGTTTTTTCTTCAAGAAAATACCGCCTGATTCCAATGTCTCAACCAGGTCCCTCAGGGTAAATACCGGTGCCTGGCAGGCAAGGTCATGGCAAACATAGTAAACGGCCGGATGGCCTGCGGCATTATAGGTGTTCAAAAATGCGGGCGCGCTGTCCTTCGGTGCATCCGATGGTTTACCCAGCATAAAGCCCACCGGCAGAAACTGCTTGCCCACTTCATGAAGAAAGGTGTGGAGCGTTTCTTCCTCCCTGGCCACGCAAAGAATGTCCACCGGCGGATAGCAGGTTTCCATTCCCGCAAGAAGCCCGAAGCAGTGCCCTGAAGAATGGCTGGACGCCGCACCGGCAATGCGGTTAAGCTGTGCCAGCGCCGCCTTTTTCCAGGATTCGTTTTCGGTTAGCCGGGCAAGCCGCCACAATACATAAGCTGCCACAGCGCTTCCGGATGGGATGGCCCCATCGTAAATCTCCTTCGGCCGGAAAATGAGCCCCGCTTCGGGCACGTTCATGAAGAAACCCCCTTGCGCGCTATCAAAAAACTTTTCCAGCAGAATTTGGGCCAGCCTCTCCGCTTCCTTCAGATGCCTGTAACAAAACGTTGCCTCATACAGGCAAAGCTTAGCCCAGGCAAGGAAGGCGTAATCCTCCAGTGTGCCCGTCCCTACGGAAGTGCCTTCCCGCCAGTGGACAAACAGTTCACCGGATGGCTTTGTCAGATATTTATTGGCAAACTCATCCGCGGATAGGGCAGCCTTCAGGTAATCCGGCCGGTTCAAAGGCGCAGTAGCCTTTGCCAATGCCGCAATCATCAAGCCGTTCCAGGCGGTAAGAATCTTGTCGTCTGTGGCAAGCCTTTTACGGTGCCTGCGATAATCGTACAGCTCGTTCAGGCTCAGCCTGAGGTTTTCAAGATTTTCCTGGGAGGTTGCCTGCAGATTGGGGATTGACTTCCCTTCAAAATTGCCTTCCTCCGTTATGCCAAGCACGACGCAAACCCGATGGCCCTGATCCTTTCCAAGAACCTTTTCCACTTCTTCCGGAGTCCAGACGTAATAGGCGCCTTCCTCTCCGTCACTGTCCGCATCCTGGGCGGAGAAAAATCCGCCGTGGGAGTGCAGCATTTCCCTGAGGGCATAATCCAAGGTGGCTTGCGCCACGCTTGCATACGTATCTTTGCCCGTCAATTGAAAGGCCTGGGTATAGGCCATGGCCAGCAGGGCATTATCGTAGAGCATTTTCTCAAAGTGTGGTACGCGCCATTGCCGGTCTGTGGCATACCGGCTGAATCCCCCGCCAATCACATCGAAAATGCCGCCGCGATACATATTGTACAAAGTTTTTTCCACCATTTTCAATGCCTTTGCATCCTTTTCAAGGGCAGCATAGCGCATCAAAAACATCAAAATATGAGGCGAGGGGAATTTAGGCGCGCTGCCAAAGCCGCCATAGGATGAATCATAGACCTTTTCCAAGGCAGCCTTCGCGGACTGGAACAACTCCCTCGTCATTTTTCCGGGCGTTTGAGAAGGCATTTTTGCAAACGCGTTTTTTACCTGCTGCCCGTTTGTAATAAGCGACACAGGGTTCTCCTGCCACTTTTTTGAAACCACATCAAGCAGGTCAAGGAAACCTGTCCGGCCATAGGCGGATGTCTTTGGATAATAGGTGCCCGCAAAAAACGGCTCCTGGTCCGGGGTCATAAATACTGTCAGCGGCCATCCACCGGAGCCTGTCATGGCTTGGCACACCTGCATGTATACCGCGTCTACATCCGGCCGTTCCTCCCGGTCCACCTTGATGGAAATGAAATACCGGTTAAGAAGCTGCGCTACCTGCTCATCCTCAAAGGACTCATGAGCCATGACATGACACCAATGGCAGGTGGAGTATCCGACGCTTAGAAGAATCGGCTTATTTTCCGCTTTTGCCTTTGCAAACGCTTCCTGGCCCCAGGGGAACCAGTGGACCGGATTGCCCGCATGCTGCTGCAAATACGGGGAGATTTCTCTGGCGAGTAGATTGCTCATAATACGATCCTTTCCAGCGCAATGAGATCAATTGGGATATGTGTCGCTGTCGTCATAGATGCCGCCGTATTCCCGCAATAAGCCGGTCATAGAATTGTTGGCAATGGAAATCAGCTCCTCCTGGGTGTTGATTTCGTCGGCATGGTTGTGAACCATGGCCTGAACGGAAGGGTGAAGGGATGCATAATATTCCGCCGCCCTGGAATTGCTTTGAAGCAGCAATTCAAGCCCTGTCTGCATTATTCAAATCTCCTTTTTTTCTTTAGTATGCGCAGGAGGATGCAGACCATCCTAAGGTTTGGGTTAAGAAAGACGAAAAAAGCGCCTTGCACATTCGTTCAAAATACGAAAACGGGTCTCGGGCAATGGCCTGAGACCCATAAAATCCGGTGCTGCTTTATTGGTTATGCCTGTCCTAATTTTTCTCCACATACGTTTCGCCGGTCAGTTTCTTCCAGGCGTTGCGGATAACATTCTGGTTGGTAACGCCATAATCGGGGTCATTCGCCATGCATTCGCTCATGTCCCTCAAGAAATGGACGCACAGATGTCCGTCAAAGCCATTGCCCAGGATTGAACCGCTCAGATGCGGGGTATTGTGGGTGGCAGCCACGGTCCATCGGCCATCGGGGAGCTTTACATATACGGGCTTGGGCGTCCATGTGGTCTTGTTGCCGAAGGCCACATTCATAATCTGCGTATCCCGAAGAGTCAAAGGCTCCGAATCCGCATGATGGCCCAGGGAGTAAAACCGCAAGGTCCAGCTGCGGCTGGTAGCTGGGTCGAACACCAGAATCTGCTGGCCGCTGCGCACGGAGGGTTTCACATCATTATACCAGTGCAAAAGCTGCACCTGGCTTTTGCTGGGACCGTCGATAACCCCTGCGCCGGCTTCCAGGGCTGGCAGCTCCGTGGAAGCGCTCTTGGCGCTGCCGCTGTAGAGAACCGTTTGTGTCTGCTGCCCGGCGATTCCATCCGCCGTAAGGTTGTTACGCAGTTGAAAGTCCGCCACGGCGGAACGGGTTTCCGAAGAATAGGTCCCGGTTACAGAAGCCACATATCCCAATTCCTGAAGGGCTTTTTGAAGCGCCGTTACCGCCGCTCCCGTAGAATTCAGTTTCAACGTGGTATAAGTCGTCTGGGGGGCGGATGTAACGCCTGCCGCCTTGGCCGAGCCGCCAAGCAGAACAGCATAAGTCTTTGCACCGGCCAGGCCGTCTGCAGTCAAGCCATTGTTGCTTTGGAAAGCTTTTACGGCAGCCATGGTGGCATCGTCATACGTTGCGTTGTGAGAACCGGCGTAGTAATTCAATTCCGTAAGCAATTGCTGCAAATATCTCACATCATCCCCGGTGTATCCTTTGCGAAGGGTTCGGGAAAGGGTGACTGTGCCGGACGAGGGAGCCTGCGTAGCTTCCGGCACCGGTGTTGCGGCAGCTTCGGGAACGGGTGTCGCGGTAGCTTCCTGCACCGGTGCAGCCGTAGGAGAACCGGAATTACCGGCCATGCTATAGACAAGGGAGAGGGTTTTGGAACCTGCCAGCCCATCGGACACAAGGCCGTTGTTTCTCTGGAACTGCTTTACAGCATTTTCAGTGCCGCGGCCAAACTTTCCGTCCACACCCTTGGTGTCATATCCCATGCCCGTAAGAGCAGATTGGAGATTTCGCACTGCATCGCCAGTGCTGCCGTAACGCAGCGTGCTGTAGCTTCCCGAAGAGGAAGAGCTGCTGGAAGCAGTGGGAACGGGCGTGCTTGCAGCGGGAGCTTCCGATTCGCCCGGTGCGGCACTATATAAGGCTGAAAGCGTATTGTGGCCGGCAAGGCCATCCACCGCCAGCCCCTTGCTTTGTTGAAACTGCTTAACGGCGTTTTCCGTACCACGGCCGAATTTTCCATCCACGCCCTTGGTATCAAAGCCCAGGGCTACCAACGCTTCCTGCATCGCTTGAACCGCGCTGCCGCTGTCCCCGTACCGCAAGGTGGCATACCTTTCCGCGGCGGGAGCCGGCATAACGATTGTCAGGCAAAAAATCAGTGTCAAGAACAGGGTGATCCGTCGGTAGGCAGCGCTACGCATGGTCAGAATTTCCTCCTCATCCAACGTTGTCCTTAGTATAGCAAATAATGACGCATACGTAAATAAGTTTTAAGAAATTATTACAAATATTTCTCGGAATTTAGATCTATGTAAATTTGTCCAATCTAATCGTTTATAAGGATAAAAGGAAAAGGGTAACCCGTTTTTATATCGAATGATTATACGTTATTGTAAATTGCTGATTGTTGGGGAGGGTTTTGCGCCATGATGAACAAAATAAACCGTGGGCGATGGCTTCTTTGTGCCTGCTTGATGGTGGTCTTATCTTGTTTGGCGCTGCCCGGGCTGGCGGTGGATACATTTGTAATACCCGTCAATGAATTAGATATGAACAGGCTGTCGGATGACAATTATATAGCCGATCACCTGTCCGCAGGCACACAATATATCCGGTTGACCTATGCCCTGTCGGAACAAGCCCATGTGGTGGTGTCCGTTGTCAGGGAAGATACGGGAGCAGCAGTTCACGAAAAGGACTATGGTCAAGTATCCGGCACCTTCCGTTCAGACGATATTTACCTGAAATACACAGGAAGCGGAACCACAAAGTATAACATCACCGTCGCAATCGGGGATGCGAAGTACAAGTTTCCCTTTCAGCGCCAATTGATGCTGCTGAAAAACAATACGGCGTGCACCTATGGCGTACGCATTAAAAACTTGGACAAACGCCTGACGGACGGCTGGACCATGGTAACGCTTCTGGATCTGGACGAAGTGGCGGCGCTGCCCGGCAATACAAAGCGGATTGACTTGTGTGCCAGCAACATGTATGTAATCGGCACGGTATCGGTCCGGGTTCGGGACGATGCTTTGCGCGTATCCATGCAGCTGGACGAAGACAACAAATTTGAAATATCCCACCAGAGTTTGTATTTGATAACCAATCTTACCGATTGGACAAGTGTAAACCCCAAACAGATGTCACAGCCCCAATACGAAATAGGGGTAGACATCAGTTTAAGCCAGGAATTGCCCGGGGTTCGGTACTTGGTTATGTATCTTCCGATGACGCTCACCTATGACCCCAATGGTTTGGACAGATTCAGCTACGACTTGAAAAACAACCCGGATTTGCAGCATCAATTGGAAATTTGGGATGCCATGGAAACACTGGAAACGGAGCAAGCGGTGGGCTGAACCGCCTATTGTAGGAAAAACCATTGCGTGGTATGATAAGCCTCGCAATGGTTTTTTTCTTATATAGGTTCTGAAAACCGATAGTATCGGACGGAAGAAGGAAGCAGCATGGCACAAATGCGCCCGGATATGCGGACGGAAACCCCCGTTCGGGGCCGGTTGACCTATACGGATCTTGGTCAGACTGTGCCTTTTTTTCTGCCTTGGGAACCAGATCCCTGGGGCCGCCTCCGTCCCCCTTTTTCCCTGGATTTATTGCGCATGTCTTTGGAATTATCCAATTCCGCATATGATTTAAAAATCAATGATTGGATGCAGGCCGGCTGGACAGACTTTACTTTTCAGGTGGATAATGAACTTTTAAGTGGCATATCCAATTCGGGTGTAGAGGAACCCAAACAGTTTTTGTATAACAAATGGGCCGTTCACAAAGCCCGGTCTCAAATGAGGCAATGGAATCCTGTGCGCCAGGTGCTGGGCGCTGTCCGCCAACGGCAGCAAAGCGACACAGGAAAAGCCCTGGTGATGATCCGTCCCTGCGAAAATGGGCGCTACGTGGTAGCTATAGGCTTTCGAGGCACCGGCGGGCGGATCTATGATTGGTTTTCCAATTTTCGGTTTTTAAGCGAAAACGGCATTCATCAGGGCTTTTTGCAGCTTACTAAACAGTTTGAAAGCAATGCGGAGCGCATTACCTTTCCCGAAACAGCGCGGGCCTTGGGCCTGGAAAACCTGACGCTTAGCCATATCCTGGAGGAATCCAAATCCCATAACAGCCGGTTTGTTCTTTGGCTCAGCGGCCACAGCCAGGGTGCGGCGGTCATGCAGGTGTGGACGCATCTGCAGATTATGGAAGGCGGCGTGCTGCCGGAAAACATAGTAGGCTATGGTTTCGCCTCCCCCACGGTGATGATGGGGCGGGCTGTGAGTGAGCCATCCGCCTATCCGCTCTATCATATCATTAACAGCGACGATTATGTATCCCGGTCGGGTGCGCAGATACACCTTGGCGTATGCCTGGTTTATCCGGCGGGAGAGGATATACGAAAGGCCGCCTACGGTTGGCGGGATACGCCTCAAGCCGTTCACGAAAGGGCGGTTGTCCGCCGCCTGACCCGGCGCATGGTGGATTTGCCTTCCATGATCGAATCCGGCATTGCCTATATGCAGGTGCTGGAAGGCAGGCCCTTGGAAGATGTAATGGATGCCTTGAATCTTTTAAACATACGCATCCTGCCCATCAGGCAGATGCTGTCTGCCGCAGGCACCCGCACCCAGGATGTGCTGCGCTTTGTGCGCCGAAGGATTATAGCTGCCTATCAAAATTTGACGGGCAGGGACATTGACCCTATACTCCTCAATTCCCTGAAAGCACAAATTGAGTCAGTCATCGACGAGATTGGCATCGGCCCGCTCAGCAAGACCATCGGAGAAATGCTGTATTGGCCCCATCTGTTACGGCCCGGTGCAGGCAAGGGGGTTTCCGGGTATCAATACATTGTGTTAAGAGGGGTGCGGGATCTGCATCCGGCCATCTGGCAATGCGGTTCCCCACCGGTAAGGCTCTGGCTGGAACCGCCCATGGAAAAAGCATCGGCCGCGCCTTCCATTGCAGACATATCGGCCCTTGTCATCTACAATAAGCGGCTGCAGCCTGCCGCGCGCAAGACCAGGGCGCAAAGGCTAAAGGGTTATTCCAGCCGCCGCGCTGTTCCTGCCCCCCGGAACACTTTGCGCCTTCTTTAAAATTTTGTGCTTGACAAACCTGCTTCACTTGGATACAATTTCTTCAAATTGAAACGCGATGACTGGGATCAGTAAGCCCGTCGCCCTTTCAGAGAACTGCCGGATGGTGCAAGGCAGGAAGGAACGTAAGCCGAAACTCGCCCACGAGCGGCCGTGCCAACGCAGGGATAACCCCTGTCAGTAGCAACGGACGGATATCGGCCCGTAATCGCCGCACACAAGCGGGGGCTTTTGCCCCAAGCAGAGTGGTACCGCGGAAGCAGATTGCCTCCGTCTCTGATTTTATCAGGGACGGGGTTTTTTTATATCTATCATCCATGCAAGGAGGGATTCCCATATGGCTATCAACATGCTGAACAATTACACGCTGCCCGGACTATTGCGCCGCAACGCCCTGAATATTCCGGACAACGAGTGCGTTGTAGCACCGGAATACGGCGTTCGATGGAGCTGGAAGGATTTCGACCATCTCACCAACCAGGTTGCCCGGGGATTATTGGCCATGGGAATCCGGAAAGGCGATCATGTAGCCATTTGGGCCACCAATCTGCCTGAGTGGATGCTCACCATGTTTGCCACGTCCAAAATCGGGGCGGTGCTGGTAACGGTGAACACCAACTACAAGCAATTCGAACTGGAATACCTTCTGCGGCAAAGCGATACAAAAATGCTGGTCATGATGCCGGAAAACCGGGATAACAATTACCTGTCCCACATCGCCGGGCTCATGCCTTCCCTCCATACCTGCCCGCCTGATAAGGTGGGGGATGATCGGCTGCCCTTTTTGAAATCCGTCGTCCTGATCGGCGAATATCCCGATGCACCTATGGGCGTGCGTCACTTCAAGGATTTTTACGAAGCAGCCTCCTGCGTGCCCGAAGCGGAAGTGGAGGCCATGATCGCCTCCGCCGACACCCATGATATTGTCAACATGCAATACACCTCCGGCACGACAGGCTTTCCCAAGGGTGTAATGCTCACCCACCACAATATTACAAACAACGGCCAGTTTATGGGAGACCGGATGAAGTTTACCAGCAATGACCGGCTTCTTATTGTGGTGCCTCTGTTCCACTGTTTTGGCTGCGTGCTGGGGGTTATGAGCTGCCTGACCCACGGCACTACCATGATATTAATGGAAAGGTACCATCCGCTCAAAGAAATGGAAATGCTGGTTGCGGAAAAATGCACTGCCGTTCATGGCGTGCCCACCATGTTTATCGGTATGCTGGAGCACCCCGAATTTTCAAAGTTTGATTTTTCCCACCTTCGCACAGGCATTATGGCCGGGTCCCCCTGCCCCATTAAAGCCATGCGTGATGTAAACACCAAAATGCACATGAGCGAAATCACCATCGTCTTTGGCCAAACTGAGTCCTCCCCAGGCATGACACAGTCCTCAGCCGACGATCCTTTGGAACTGAGGGTAAGCACGGTTGGGAAGCTTCTGCCCTGCACGGAGGGAAAGATCATCAATCCCGAAACAGGCGAGGAACAGCCAAGGAATGTGCCCGGCGAAATCGTCACCCGGGGGTATCTTGTGATGAAGGGGTATTATAAAATGCCCGAGGCCACAAGGCAGGCCATTGATGAGGACGGCTGGCTGCACACCGGTGACATCGGCGCCATGGACGAGGAGGGCAACTTCCGCATTACCGGGCGGCTCAAGGATATGATTATCAGGGGCGGCGAAAACGTATATCCCCGTGAGATTGAGGAATTTCTCTATACCCACCCCGCCATTCGGGATGTGCAGGTGGTAGGCGTTCCCGACGAAAAATACGGGGAGGAAGTGCTGGCCTGCGTCATCCTAAGGGAAGGAATGCAGGTGACCGGGGAGGAGCTTATCCAATTTGTAAAGCAGGGGCTTTCCAGGTTCAAATCGCCCCGGTATGTGATTTTCATGGATACCTTTCCCATGACTGCCAGCGGCAAAATTCAAAAATACAAACTGCGGGAAATGGGTGTTCAGACCCTTCAACTGCAAAATGCGGATGCGATTGAAACGGCGTAAGTAATTCCCTGCCGCATGGAGAGCCTGCCCTCTTGCTTTAAACGGCAAGGAAGGCAGGCTTTTCACTGCTCTTTACGAATCCTCCCGGCCATGCTACAATAATTTCCGCCGAGCAGATGCAAGGAGGAATTATTTTGCGTTCCGTTTCCCTTAGGTCTTTGCGCCCAGTCATTCGATGGGATGCTGCCTTTACAAGGCGGTTGTTGTACATTGCGATCCCTATTATGGTTCAAAATCTTGTATCCTCTTCCCTGCATATCATTGATGGCGTCATGATCGGTCAATTGGGAGACGCCCCCTACGCCGCCGTTACACAGGCTACCCGGTATACCTTTTTGTTTCAATTGACGCTCTTTGGCGTTGCATCCGGCAGCAGCATATTTCTATCCCAGTTTTGGGGCAGCCGGAACATTGACCGGATGCGGGCGGTTATGGGCATGTGTCTGAGGCTGACCGTCCCCGTGGCGCTTGTGTTTGGCGGCGCGGCTGTGCTGTTTCCCCAGGTGATTGTTGGCTTTTTTCTGCCTGCCGGTGACAGTGCAGAGTTTGCCAAGCAGTATCTTGCATGGGTCGCTCCCGGCTTTCTACTGTCCGCAGTGGATGTGGTATATTCCACCGCCATGAAATCCAGTGAGCAGACGTTCATCCCCATGCTGGCGGGGATTGTGGCCATCCTCGTCAATACGTTCTTGAATTATCTTCTGATTTATGGAAAAATGGGACTGCCGGCTCTTGGCGTTCAGGGTGCGGCTATCGCAACGGTGCTGGCGGCGAGCGTATCGCTGATAATCAACGTAAGCGCATCTTACCGTCACAAGCTGCCTTCGGCTGTCACGCTATCCCACCTGATAAAAATCGATATGGCTTTTTTCCGGAAGTTTCTCAAAACGATTTTCCCCGTTATCCTGAACGAAGGCTTCTGGGCGCTGGGAATCACCATGTACAGCGTTTTTTATGGGCGCCTGGGGGATGCGGCGGTAGCCGCCGTTGGCATATATAATACGGTTGACCAATTGATTTTTGTCACGATCTATGGGCTTATGCACGCCAGCAGCATTGTGGTTGGACGAAGCATTGGTTCGGGAAACCAGGATGAAGCCTTCCTGTTTGCCAAACGCCTTTTGTTTTGCGCCGTTATGCTGGGGCTTATCATGGGCGCGGTTGTCTTTTCAAGCCGGGGCTGGCTGGTTTCCCACTTTCAGATATCCCAGGAAGCCAAACAGCTGGCAATGACCTTGATGGGCTTTTCCGCTTTTTTCGCCTGGGCTCGCGCATTTAACTCCATTAACGTCGTAGGTGTTTTGCGGGCAGGCGGGGATACGGTATTTACAATGGTATTGGATGCTGGAAGTATATGGCTGATTGGCGTGCCATTGGTAGGCATCGCGGCCCTGGTATTCCGCTGGCCTGTGCAGTATGTATTCCTTTGCACTGCCTCGGAGGAGCTTTTCAAAATGACCATAGGCCTGCCGCGGATGCTGAGCCGAAAATGGATTCATAACGTTACGCATATGCCAAAAAAAGAACCGGCTGTGGAATATTCGGAGGAATGAAAAATGGAATTTGAACTGGTAGGCAAAATCGGCTCCATGGCCCTCATCCGCAAAGAGGACAACGATATTGATTATAACATTTTTTCCAGGCTGGGCAGCGAGCTTACCCCCGGCATGATCTGGGTAACCTCCGGCGCAACGGAAATAGGCCGGCTGGATTATATGAAGCGAACCGGCCATGAGCTGAACGGAGACCCCGAGCAGGACAAAACGGATTATGCAGCCCAGGGCCAGGCGATTCTTATGCAGAACTACCGCCAGTTTATCCGCCCGGAGTATAGCGTGCGACAGGTGCTGGTGGAGCATACCCATTTTAATGACCCGGAAAAGCGGGAGCACATTTTGAAGCTTTTCGTAAGAGCCGCACAGCAGGGAGCCATCCCCATCGTCAATTACAATGACCCTGTGAGCGACGAGGAAAACCGCAAGATGGAATTGGCCCACCGCCGGGAAAGCGGCGAAGCCGTTCATGAGTGCGTGGATAATGACGAGACTGCCGCGGTTATCGCCGGGCTGGTCCGTGCCAAAACGCTTGTATTGCTCACCTCCACCGAAGGCATTTATCAGGACCCGAAGGATCCTTCCACCCTGGTGCGGGAAGTGATGGGCCATACGGTGGAAGAGGTGACCGCTGCCGTAAGGGCTTTGCAGGCAAACTGCGTGGGCGCCAGCCGCGCCGGAGCCAACGGCGCCCGGGCCAAGCTGGAGTATGCCCTGGGCCCGGTGAAGAACGGCACTACCGTAATCATCGGCCATGCCAGGCATCATTTGAAGGACTTGTTAAGCGGCGCAGTGCCCTGCACGCGCATTGGTCTAAAATAGCTTTTTATAGAAATGAGAAACCTGCCTTTTCAAGTGCCGCAGGCACGAAAGGGCAGGTTTCTTTTATGAATATCATGATCATTCCGTAAACTTACCCTTTTTCCACGAGCCGAAGAATGAGCTTTTCCAGGTTCATGATGCCGTTCGTATAACCCTGGGAATTATCCAGCACGCCGTCCGCAATTTCCCGGTACAGGCCGATGCGGGCCTCATACAGGCGTGCCACCTCTTCCTTGCCCTTTTGCATAAGCAACGGCCGCCGCTCCAGCCGAATATCCGACATTATCTCCTCCAGCGGCCGGTCAATGAGGACAATGAAACCCTGATTGCGAAGGATTTGCCTGTTTTCCTCCCGCATGACCATCCCGCCGCCTGTGGAAACAATGGCGGGTGGCATATCCACCAAGGACATGAGCAAATTGGTTTCCGCATTGCGGAATGCCTGCTCGCCGGGCCCTTCAAAGATTTGCTGAATGGTCATTCCTGTTTTTTGTGCGATGGCCGTGTCCGTATCCAAATAAGGCACGCCCAGCCTTCCTGCCAGGCGTTTGCCCAGGCTGCTTTTCCCGCTGCCTGGCATCCCAATCAGGAAAACATGGCGGTCAATCATTGCTTTATCCCCCGATCCTGCTCCTGCTCTTTGCGGCTTAGCCGCATCAATTCCGTAAATAATTCCCGGCAAGGCTGTGCAAGGGATGCATCCTTGAGCATCTCTGCCCGGCTTTGAAGCACCTGCTCTTCCCTAACCGCATCCAGGATCGGCAAACCCTTTTCCCGTTTATATGCCGCTACCTGCCGGCTTACCTCCATGCGCCGCTCAAACAGCGCAATGATTTCCCTATCGATCTGATCCAGATCACTGCGCAAATCGCTCAAATCCCGTATCAAACGGCATCCTCCTCTCCCTGTTCCCCTTTTTCCCGCCCGCCCTTTGCACTCGCCTGGCTCAGGGTGAACTGGAAAGCCGCTCCCTGCCTTGTGGGCAAAAGACGGATGGTTTCCCCATGGGCTTCCAAAATCCTGCGGCAGATGCTAAGCCCCAGTCCCGTTCCTTTGCCAACGGTGTGGGCCTTGTCCGCCTTATAAAACCGTTCGAAGATATGGGGTTGGTCCTGGGGCAAAATGCCTTCCCCATTATCCGAGACAGTCACCAGCACTTTTTTATCCTCCTGGGTAGTTTCAATGCGCACCTGACCCCCTTCCGGGGTGAACTTGATGGCATTATCCAGCAGGTTGATCACAACCTGCTCAATGCGGTCGCTATCCCCAAGACAATAGCACTGCTCCTTGTGAAAGTCAATCTCCATTTCCAAATTCTTCTGGTCGATATCGTTGGCCCTGCGAACCGCCACCCGGCGAATCAGCTCATTGATGTCAAAGGGCTGCATCACCGGCTTTTGGCTGCTCTGCTCCAGTCGGCTGAGGTTCAGCAGGTCCGCAATCAGCTTGGTGAGGCGTTTTGCCTCGTCCCCCACGATCTTCAAATATTTCGGATGCTCCTCCAGGGGGATGGTACCGTCCTGCATGCCCTCCACAAAGCCCTGAATACTGGTCATGGGTGAGCGCAGTTCATGAGATACATTGGCTACAAACTCCCGGCGGGAGTTTTCCGTAGCCTGCAATTGTCCGGCCATGGAATTGAAAGCTGCGGCCAATTCCTGAATTTCGCTTACGCCTGTGGCCTGGGCCTGGGTTTCAAACCTGCCTTTGGCCATATCCCGGGCTGATTGCGCCATGGCAGCCAGGGGCTTTGTGACCTGCCGGGTAAAGAAATATACGCTGACGGCCGCCAGCAGCACAGCGACTCCGGCACCCGCCAGCACCTGCCAGATCAGGTTTTTGTATTCTGCCTCCACCACCTGGGCGCTGGTATGGATAAGCACCGCCCCCAGCACCATCCCCCGCTGCACCCAGGGCACCGCCACGGTGAACACCGGCCCGCCCAGGCCCGGCACATTGGTGCGCACCTGGATCTCCTCCCCGGAAAGCACCCGGTATACGGCCTCCACGATCTCCGTTACATTCAGCGTTTGGGCAATGTCCACATTATCCTTGAGGGTGGTGTTGAGGTTGTCCATAATATTTCTTTGCCGGTCCACCACCAGAATATAGGCACCAAATTCCTCATACACGTTTTGCGCTTTCCATTGCATGTAAAGTTCCACTGTGGTCTCCAGCCCCAGATAGCGGTTTAAACTGCTGGACTCCACCTGACCGGCCAGATAGGCAATCTCCCGGGCCTGGCTCTTCAATTCTTCCATGCGGGCGTTGATCCGGTCATCCCGGATGGCCACATAGGAAAGCATAGCCAAAATGGTGATGAGCACCAGCATCATCCCCAGGAACATGGCAAAGAGCCTTGCAAACATGCTGCGGAACATGAACCGTTCACCCGTCACTTTACTTCAAACTTGTAGCCTACGCCCCACACAGTGCGAATCTGCCAGCCATGCGCTTCACAGCCGGGCAGCTTTTCCCGAAGGCGTTTGATGTGCACGTCCACTGTGCGGCTGTCGCCAAAGAAATCAAAGCCCCATACCTGTTCCAGAAGCTGCTCCCTGGTAAAGACCATGTTGGCATGGGAGGCCAGAAAGTACAGGACTTCCAGCTCCTTGGGCGGCATTTCCACGGGACTTCCCTGAAAGTGGACTTCATACTGGCTGAGAGAAACCGTCAGCGCAGGAAAGGATATGACGTCCGTCTTTTCCCCGCCGCCGGGCTGGGTGCGGCGCAGCACCGCCTTGATCCTGGCAATCAGTTCCTTGGGCTCAAAAGGCTTTGTGAGATAATCGTCGGCGCCCAATTCCAGCCCCAATACCTTATCGAAGGTTTCATCCTTGGCCGTAAGCATAATAATGGGAATATTGCTGGTTTGGCGTATGGCCCTGCACACCTGCCAGCCGTCCATGCCCGGAAGCATGACATCCAGCAGCACCAGGCTCGGCGGCATACGGCGGAAAGCCGCCAGCCCCTCATCGCCCCTTGAAGCCAGGGTTACGGTATAGCCTTCCTTTTCCAGATACAATTGCACCAGGTGGCTGATATTCGGGTCATCATCCACCAGAAGAATGACAGGCTTGTCTTTCATGGCACTTTCCCTCCTTTTGTACAGATCACTTCAAGGTTACAACAGTCACACCGCTTTCCCCTTCGCCATAGACGCCCAGACGGAAAGATTTTACATGGGGATGGCGGCGTAAATGCTGCTGAATGCCGGAGCGCAATACTCCGGTCCCCTTCCCATGAATGATGGATACTTCGCCCAGGGAAGCCAGCACCGCTTCGTCCAGATATTGATCCACCAGAGGCAGCGCCTCATCGGTGGCACAGCCGCGCACATCCAGCTCCAGGGGCACAGTGCGCATCGCCGCTCCAGTTTTGACACCGGCACGGGCAGCCTGCTTTTTGGGCGGCTCTTTTGCAAGGCGAAGCTGACTGATATGGGCTTTGAGTTTCATAATGCCGGCCTGCAGCTGCACTTCGCCTTTCGCATCCGGCAGGCTTAGCACCGTACCTTGGGTATTTAAATGCAAAATATCCACCGTATCCCCAAGCCTGAGTTGCTTGGGCGGCTCTGTTACCCTGAAGGCCGGTGCGGATAGCCCCTCGCTTAAGGAATCGATGCCGTCCTGCATGCGGCGGCGCAGCGCCTGGGCCTGATGCTCGGGGGTTGCAGCCCCTTCCTTTTTCAGGCGTTTCAGCTCGCTCAAAATGCTTTCCGATTCCCGCCTGGCGTTTTCCATAACCCGCTTGGCATCCTCTTTGGCTTTCTTTAGATACGTTTCCCGCTTTTCCTCCATCTCCCGGTGAAGCCGTTCCGCTTCATCCCGGAGATGTACCGTTTCCTGTCGGGCCTCCTGGGCCAGTTTGCTTTCCTTCTGGGCAATCTGCCGGTGGTATTCCGCATTGGCAATGACATCCTCAAAGCGGATGGCTTCGTGGCTTAGCAGCTCCTTGGCGCCGGCGATGAGATCATCGCTCAGGCCCAGCTTACGGGAAATTTCAAAGGCGTTGCTCTTTCCCGGAACGCCGATGGAAAGCCTGTAGGTGGGCCGGAGTGTTTCCACATCAAACTCCACGCTGGCGTTTTCAATGCCGGGCGTGCTTAAGGCATAAGCCTTCAGCTCGCTGTAGTGGGTGGTGGCCAGGGTGCGCACCTTGCGCTTGAGAAGAGAGGCCAGTATGCTCTGGGCCAAAGCGGCGCCCTCGGTAGGATCGGTCCCTGCACCCAGCTCGTCAAACAAAACCAGATCCCGGGGTGTTACACCCCCCATGATGGTCACAATGTTCGTCATGTGGGAGGAGAAGGTGGACAGACTTTGCTCGATGCTCTGCTCGTCGCCGATATCCGCATACACCTGGGGAAAAACAGACAACTCCGTGCCCAAATCGGCGGGTACATGAAGTCCCGCCTGCGCCATGAGACAAAATAAACCAACCGTTTTCAGCGTAACGGTTTTGCCGCCGGTATTGGGCCCGGTAATGACCAGTGTGGTGAATTCCTCCCCCATCCACAGGTCCATGGGCACAACCTTGCCGGGGTCGATGAGGGGATGCCTGCCCCTGATAATGCGGATATAACCCCGCTCGTTCATTTTTGGGATGACCGCGCGCATCTCCCGGGAAAGCATCCCTTTTGCAAAGAGAAAATCCAGATAGCTTAAAATGCGAATATTTTCCTTGATGACACCGGCATAAGGTGCAACCATTGCAGACAAGGCCTGCAGGATTCTTTCAATTTCCTGCTTCTCCTTGGCCACAAGCTGCTTTAGGTCGTTATTGATTTCCACCACAGCCATGGGTTCCACAAACACGGTGGCACCGCTGGAGGACTGATCGTGGACCAATCCCGGCACATTCTGCCGGTATTCCTGTTTGACAGGCAGTACATACCGGTCGTTGCGCACAGTGATGATAGGGTCTTGCAAATATTTTTGGAAAGTAGGGTTGTGGAGCATGCTGTTAAGCTTCTCCCGAACCCGCTCGTTGGCAGCCCGGATGCGGCGGCGGATATCAAACAGTTCGCCGCTGGCCCGGTCGGCAATCTCTTCCTCGCTTAAAATCGCGTCGGTAATCTCCCGCTCCAATTGCGGTATGATAGTAAGCCCCGAAGCTGTTCTTGTAATGAGCGGGGTATTCTCCCGGTCGGTGACCAATGCGGAGCGGGCTGCGCGTGACGCGCGCAGGCATTCGGCAATCAAGAGCAGCGCTCTTGGGGAAAGGGTAGCCCCCTTGTCCGCAAGGGCCAGCCATTGGGAAACATCCTCAAAGGCCGTCAGCGGGTGGGCGCCAATATATGAGAGTATCACCTGGGCCTCTTCCGTTTCCGCAAGGCTCAGGCTTGCTTCGCCAAGACCAGCAGCGGGAGCAAGGCTCCGGCACAGTTCTGCCCCCATGGGCGTCAGGGCAAGGCCTGCCAGCCTTTCCCGTATCTTTGTAAACTCCAGTACCCGAAGGGTCCGTTCCGTCATGGTATATTCCCTCGCTTATGGTAGTCTGTGCGCCTTTTTCAGCCTGATCTAGCTCGGCGCACATGGTGTAAATCAAATAAGCTCTACCCCTATGCAGGGATTTCCAAGGGATTTATCCCTTGGAAATGGGTCCAGGGGACAGCGTCCCCTGGCAGTCACTCCACCCCCCGGTGAAAGTGTCCTCCGGTACCCTGGGGAAGGGGATAGGGCAGAGGTTCAGCCTTGCGCAGCGCCTGAAAGGATGCGGTGATCTCCTGCTGTTCCCGAGGCGTTTCGGTGGTGAAAGCCAGGAGCCAGCTCATGGCACGGATTTTATCCGCCTGGTTTGCCAGGTTAAGGGGCAGCGCATTTAAAAGATTCACCAGGCATCCCTCCGGCAGCCGTACCCTTTCCAGGGGAAACCGATAGCCCATCCGGTCGGTGAAAACCCGGTTTCTCAAGCTTTCTGGCGCACCCTTATCGCAAAGGCGGCACGCCTCATGGCCACTGGTAAGGCCTAGCGCCGTCCTGGCCGGGCAGTGATTCAAAACCATCAGACGGGTACGGCCGTACACCGGCAGCACAAAGGGCAGATTTCCGGTGCGCAGGTCCTTGATTTCGCCAAAGCTCAGTTCCGGGGATACCGTCTGCCAGACAATGCCCAACCCGGAAAGTTCCGCCGCCGCCCAGGTATTCAGGATCGGTACACCGTACCCCGCAGCCACCGGAAGCGTAAACCCGGCGCCCATTTGGCCGATGCTGCCAAGCACCACACCGGCCAGGATGTCACGGTGATCTTGCGCCCAATCCCGAAGGAAAGACAGCGTATTGTTTTGGGTCTGTACCGGGAGCACCAGCCAGGAACCCCGGGGAAGAAGCTTTGCAGCCTCATCCAGTGCGCTTTTTTCATAGGATTCCGGGGCATATAAAAAAGTATTTGCGCCGGCTTCCAGCAGCTTTTGCCCCAATGCCGCATCTGCGCTTTGAACCAGAAGCCCGCCGGGGCATTTCCCTCCGGTTGGCAGAACAGGCGGGGTGAGAAGGCGCTGCGTATCATCCCTTTCCCCAAAGGCCGCTATGCGCTTTTCAAGCAGGCTTGCAAGCGCATCCCGGCGCAAGGAGTTCAGGGTGGATACAGGCAAAAATCCGTTTTCCCCTTCCAAGGAAAAAGAGCGAAGCGAAAAAATGGTATCCCCCGTTTTTTCTATGGCCTTACGGGCAGTTTCAACCGTGAGCGGCTTTTGCTGGGCGAGTGCGACTGCTTCGCCTATCGCCTCGGCTTCCACTGCCCCATCTGTCACGGTAAGTTTGGCTGCTTGCCCCGGAACAGCCTGCAATACGGCATCTACCGGGATATCCGGCGCCTTCACGGCCAAGGCCTGGGCCATTTGCCGGGCATCGGAAAGGCGTGCCACCTGATCCCCCGGCCGGGGCCTAAGCTCTTCCCGAAGGCGGATCAGCGCCAAATCCCCTGCCGGGACATCCTTCCCGGAATAGATGGTTTCTTCCTCCTTTGTCCCCCGGAACTGAAGCGTGTCCCCATCGGACAAGTCCCGAACAACTCTGACCAGTGCGAAACCGGTGCGCAGGCTTTCCACGCTGCCGATGGGTACGCCGCCATGGCCCACCCGGCCAGGGTCGATCACCCCGGCATCCTGGGCTCCGCCAGCATACCCCGTCATGAACCCGCCCCGGTGGAATATTTGCTTTAGGGCCAGGTCTTCCTCCTGATTGGCCGGTTCAAACCGTCCCTCCAGTAAAGCGTCCAAGGCCTTCCGGTAGGCTCCGGTTACAACAGCCACATATTCCGGGCGTTTCAGCCGCCCTTCAATCTTTAATGCACGAACGCCGGCAGCCTGCAAAAGAGGAAGCTTGTCCCTCAGCTTGAGATCGCGGGGAGAGAGCCAGTTCCCCTTTTGCCCGGCAAAGTCATAGCACAGCCGGCAGGGCTGGGCACACCGGCCCCGGTTGCCGCTGCGGCCCCCGACCATACTGGAAAAGAGGCATTGCCCGCTGACGGACACGCACTGGGCACCATGGATAAACACTTCTGTTTCAATGCCCGTCTGACCGGCCTTACGAATTTCGTTCAGGCTGCATTCCCTGGCCAGCACCACTCGGGAGAACCCTTCTTTTTTCAAAAAATCCGCACCCACGGCATTGTGAATGCTCATTTGGGTGCTGGCATGGCGATGAAGCCCCGGGAAGCAATCCCTTGCCAAGGCAGCCACCCCAAGGTCCTGCAGGATTATCGCATCCACCCCTGCCCGGTTTAGAAAGGAAAGCACCTCATAGACCTGGCCCATTTCCTTTTCTTTTACCAAGGTGTTCACCGTGACATATACCCGCACATGGCGCGCATGGCAAAGCCGAACCGCGGTTTCGAGCCCTTCTCGGTCGAAATTGGCGGCTGTGGCCCGGGCGCCAAAGGCGGTATAGCCCAGGTAAACAGCATCGGCGCCATGATTCAGCGCCGCTTTGAGGGCTTCCATGCTCCCAGCAGGTGCAAGGAGCTCCATGGGCTGCAAGGATTTATTCCTCCTTTTGCTTCCGGGCTTCCAACAGCTCTTGCCGTGTGAGCATCAATTCCCGGCGCAGGCGTGTATTCTCATCATGAACCTTTAAAAGTTCATCACCGATATTCAAGGCGGCAAGCACCGCCACCATATTGGTTGGCAAATGGGTGGATGCCTCGATCTCCTCGATTTTTCTGTCCACAAAGATCCCCACCCGGCGCACATGCTCCACCGGATCGCTGGAAACCAGGGTATAATCCTTTCCCGCAACGCGGACAACGGTCTTTTGCTTTTCCATTAGGCGATCCCCCTTTCCCACATGCAACATTATATGTCATTTTTTCCATGTAATCAATGGACAGGGGGTTAAGCTGGGCATTATCGGCATCGGGCAGGGGAGCGCCGGACAATAGCACTTTTAGAATCGCTGTAGATTCGTATTCGTATCCCATCGCAAAAAGACGCAGGGACAAATTTGTCTCTGCGCCTTTATTTTTCCTTTGCTTACAGTTGGTCGAAGGGGTAGGTTTTCCCAAACGTTTCAACCCGGATGGACCTTATCACCTGAGGTGTGAGGGGCTTGTCGCTGCGATCCCGGGGGGTATTCACAATCTCCATTGCATATTCCATGCCGGTCAGCACCTTGCCGAAGGCGGCGTATGCGCCATCCAGATGCGGGGAATCGCTGGTCATAACGAAGAACTGGGAGCCGGCGGAATCCGGCATCATGCTTCTGGCCATGCTCAGCACGCCGTTGGTGTGCTTTAAGTTGTTCTCCACGCCGTTTTGAGCAAACTCACCCTTGATGTGCCAGCCGGGGCCGCCGGTGCCGGTCCCCTTGGGGCAGCCCCCCTGAATCATAAAGCCGGGGATGACCCGGTGAAAGGTCAGCCCATCATAAAAGCCGCTGTTGGCCAAGGCGATAAAATTTCCTACGGACTGGGGTGCGATATCGGGGTATAGTTCCCCCCGCATTTCATTGCCATTCTCCAAAATGATCACAAAGATAGGGTTCCCCGATTGCATTTCCTGGTCAGACACTGTAATCTCTCCTTCCTGATACAGGGATGTTGTAATGTCCCAAACCGTTTCGGCTGCCGCAGGCAGTATGGCCGCGGCAACCATCGTTATAAGCAAAAGCATAAAACAGAATCTTTTCATGAGTTTCCCTCCAGTATTGCTCTATTGTACTGAAAAACAGTCCAAAATGCAAGTTTTTTCCTGTTTTAGCCAGGCTTACCGCCATAAATCCGCTTTGCGCCGGTTCATTTCCTCAACCCGTTTGATATATTCACCAAGGTTTGATACGTTGGGCGCACGCTCGATACGCAGTTCCCCGCCAAATATGCGCTTGGAGATGGCCCCTGCGCCTACCGCGAGGATATGGGTAGTTTCCTCCATGATGTCCACGTTATACTGGCACTCCATGCCGGGCAGCGCATAGCCTACGTTTTCCTGATTACCGGCCATATACTTTTGCCGGTACAGGTAATAAGGATGCAAGCCCATATCTTTTGCCGTTTCCGCGCCCAGCCGCACCATTTTGGAAGTTTCCTCCCCATCGGGCAGGGGTGCCTCCCACTGGCGCAGGAGGCTGGCCCTTTTCAGTGCCAGGGTGTGAATGGTTAGGCTTTCCGGGGCCAATTTCCTGGCAAAGGACAAGGTATAGGCAAAATCCTGTGCAGTTTCCCCCGGCAGCCCGGCAATTACATCCATATTGATATGGGAAAAACCCATCTCCCTAGCCAATGCGTAGGCTTCCACCGTCTGCTTTGCGCTGTGGTCACGGCCAATCCTGCGCAAGGTTTCATCCCGCATGGTTTGCGGGTTGATGGAAATCCTCTTCACTCCGGCATTGTTTATTGCCTGAAGCTTTTCGCGGGTGATGGAGTCAGGGCGCCCTGCCTCCACAGTATACTCGACGGCGTTGGGAAAATGGGTCTGCATTGCCTGCAATACGCGTTCAAAAGCCGAATCCGGCAAGGCGGTCGGCGTGCCGCCCCCCACATACACAGCCCGGAGGGAGAGCCCTTTTTCATCCATGAGCTGTTTTGCAAAGGCCATCTCGTAAAGCAAGGCTTCGACATAAGAGGGAACCTGTTTGCCATTGCCTAATTCACCGCTTAAAAAGGAGCAGTAGGCACAGCGCGTTGCGCAAAAAGGGATGCCGATGTACACATCCGCCTGGCGCGGGTCGGGGGGGAGCATGGATAGCTGGTTTTTAACGATATCCCCCAACAGCGCAGCCTTTTCCGGCATCAAGTCGAATGTTTCACCCACGTGCCTAGCGGCCTGGGCCGGAGAGGCACCACCTTGCATGGCTTCGTACACCAGCCGGGTCGGGCGGATGCCTGTCAGCGACCCCCAGGGGGGATGAATGCCCGATGTTTTCTTGAGCAGGTCATACAGCGTCTGCTTGCAAAGGCGTTTTCTGATCCGCTTGTATTGAAGCGCCTGAAAGAGATGATCTTCGCCGCGTTCCAGCAATGGTGTGCTGCGGGCGGCGGAAGCATCCCCCAGCGCAAACGTGCATTCCCAAGCGCCCACCTTTTCCTCCAGCCGGTGAAACAGCGTAAGATCCGGCTCCTGCTGCGCTTCGTTTACCGAAAAAGCAATTTCCCCGTAAAACAGGCGGATAACATCCGCCATTTCTGCCGCAAGCTCGGGCACCGGGGTGAAAAGAGATACCTTCATTGAAAAAACTCCTGTTCGGTGGCTATGGTGGTTGGCTCGTTATGGCCGGGATAGACCTTCAAATCCTTCTGAAGCACCAGCAGGCGCTTGAGGGATTCGTACAGCTCCGGCCAGCTTCCGCCGGGAAGGTCCGTGCGGCCATAGCCATGCTGAAACAGCGTATCCCCGCTGAACAGACATTCCTCCGCCTTGTAGCAGGCTCCACCTTTGGTGTGGCCGGGCGTATGTAAAACTGTAAAATCCATGCCCGCAGCCCTGATTACATCCCCCTCATTTACCGGAAGCGCCTTTTTTTGAACCGTGAAGGGCATTTCCCAATGGGAGGACAGGTTCTTATCCGCCGCATACAGCATGGGCATATCCAGGGCATGAATATACAGTTTTGTGTCCGGTTCCAGCACCCCGTCCACCCCGCCGATATGGTCAAAATGCCCATGGGTCAAAAAAACAGCGGCAACCTTCTTGCCGCCCACAGCTGTAAGAATGCGTTCCGGTTCCCCGCCGGGATCAATGAGCACACAGTCTTCCCGCCCTGGCAGGGAAAGAATGTAGCAGTTGGCCAATACCGGGCCTACCGCCAAGGTCTGAAGGTTCGCGGTCATGTTTTGTACCCCTCAAAATTGCTTTTTGCTGTCCAGCAGCAGCGTAACCGGCCCATCATTGACAAGCGAAACCGCCATGTGTGCCTGAAAAATGCCAGTTTCCACGGTAAGGCCGGCAGCCCGCCAGCGGCGGATCAGCTCCTCATACAGGACATTGGCCTCCTCAGGCCTGGCCGCTTCAATAAAGCTGGGCCGGCGGCCGCCCCGGGCATCACCCAGGAGGGTGAACTGGCTCACCGCCAGGATTGCGCCGCCCACATCCTTCACGGACAAATTCATCTTCTCATTCTCGTCCTCAAATATGCGCAGATTAGGCACCTTGTCAGCCATATACTGTACGTCTTTTTCCCCGTCTCCTGCCGCTACGCCTACCAGCACCATCAAGCCTTTATCAATCGTGCCCACCTGCTGTCCATCCACTGAAACGGATGCGGAGGATACCCGCTGAACCACACAACGCATGAAAATATAAGCTCCTTTTTTCCTTTGCATAACAAGAAGCGTAAACCCCAGAAAACGCCAGACCATTTTCCAGGAATCAGTTGACGCCTCGATAAACCTCCACCACATCGGACCTGCGCTGCAATTGCTTGATGACCTTATCCAATTGCTGCCGGCTTTTCACCTGAATAACCAGGGTGATGGCGCTGGTCTTGCTTTTTGTGTTCAATTTGGCGCTGACCGCGGTAATAGGTACGTTCAATTCGCCGATAAACACAGCCAGTTCGCCCAAAAGGCCCACATGATCGTAGGCGATGATTTGTATGCCCGCATCAAAATTATCGGCGCTTTCCTCAGCCCAGCTTACTTCCACCATCCGCTCCTGCTCACCGCTGTTGGCATTGACGCAATCGGCTTTATGAACGGTAACGCCGCGGCCCCTTGTTACATAGCCCACAATATCATCCCCAGGCACGGGGTTGCAGCACTTGGCAAAGCGGACCAGCATGCCCGTTTCGCCCTTTACATAGATGCCATGGGTGGGCTTGCCCAGTTTGCTCTGCTGGGCTTCCTGGGGGGTTACATCCGGCAGTTTCGGAACCGCAGGTGCTTCACGGAGGCGCTGTTCCTCCAGCAGCCTTGTTACCACATAGCTGGAGGCCATACCGCCATAGCCTACCGCGCCGTAAATATCATCCAGTTCAAAGAAGCCATATTTTTTCAGCATGCCCTCGTAATAATCGGGCTTCGTGATGGAGCTTAAGGCCACACCCCGGCGCTTGGCCTCTTTTTCCACCATGTCCCGGCCCTTTTGGACGTTTTCCTCCCTTAGCTCCCGCTTGAAGAACTGCCTGATCTTCGCCTTGGCCTGCTGGGTTTTGACGATTTTCAGCCAGTCCATGCTGGGGCCTTTGGAGGCGGAGGAGGTGATGATATCCACCCGGTCCCCCGTATCCAAAATGGTGTCCAGCGGTACGATACGGCCGTTGACCTTGGCCCCGACGCAGCTGTTGCCCACAGCGCTATGGATGCGATAGGCAAAGTCCAGGGGCGTTGCGCCTTTTTGCATGCTGACGATATCGCCCTTGGGGGTAAACAAAAACACCTCTTCACTGAAAAGGTCCGTTTTCAGGGAATCGATAAACTCGCGGCTGTCTCTGGTTTCATTCTGCCAGTCCAGAATTTGCCTGAGCCAGTAGAGCTTGTTATCCAGATCGTTGGTATTCTGCCCGCCCTCTTTATAGCGCCAGTGGGCGGCGATGCCGAATTCCGCCACGCGGTGCATATCCCATGTGCGGATTTGTACTTCAAAGGGAAAGGGCATTTTTCGCCCGCCCACCACGGTGGTGTGCAGGCTTTGGTACATGTTGGCCTTGGGTACGGAAATATAATCCTTGAACCGGCCCGGCATCTGATTCCACAAAGTATGGACAATGCCCAGCACCGCATAGCAGTCGGGTACCGTATCCACCAGAACACGGATGGCAATCAGGTCATAAATCTGGTCAAATGGCTTGTTTTGCAAAACCATCTTGCGGTAAATGCTGTAAAGATGCTTAGGCCGGCCATCGATATCATAATGCAGGTGCTGCTCATCCAGCTTGGAGCTCAATTCCGATATGACCATGCGGATGTTTTCTTCCCGCTCGGCCCGCTTCATGCCTACCTTTTGCACTACATCCTGGTAGCCCGTCGGGTCAATATAGCGCAGGGACAGGTCTTCCAATTCCTGTTTGATGGCGAACACACCCAGCCTGTGGGCCAAAGGCGCGTAAATATCCAGCGTTTCCCGGGCGATGGCCAGCTGCCGGTCCTCCGGCTGAAAACGCAGGGTGCGCATGTTGTGCAGCCGGTCCGCTAGCTTGATGAGCACCACGCGGATATCCTTGGACATGGCCAGGATCATCTTGCGCAGGCTTTCCGCCTGCTGCTCTTCCCGGTCGGCAAAATCCAGCTTGTTCAATTTGGTTACGCCATCCACCAGGCGCGCTACTTCTTCCCCGAATTCCTGCTGAATATTGGGCAGGCAGACGGATTTGCAATCCTCCACCGTATCGTGGAGCAGCCCCGCGGCAATGGTGGGGGCATCCATCATCAATTCCGTCAGAATGCTGGCTACAAAAGCGGGATGAATAAAATAATCCTCGCCGCTCTTGCGCTTTTGGCCGGCATGGGCATTTTGGGCATATTCATATGCTTTTTGCACGAGAAGATAGCTGTCCCCCGGATGATACTTTTGCACCCGCGCGACAATCTGATCCAAAGGCATGGCATCATGGGTAGAGTATGCGCTCATCACCGGCCCTCCTTTCTAGGCACAGATAGGTTTCGCAGTCCATAAGGCGCTAAGCAGCGTACTTTCTTCCAGGCGGCATTTTTTCGGCGGTAAAAGCACCGCTGAGAAAGGCGTTTGCGTATAGGTGATCAGGCCCAATTCCTCAAAGGCCATCAGCCCGGCCAAAGCCTTGAAGGAAGTAAGGCCTGCCGAAGCAGCAAGCCCTTCCAGGGAGCCTTGGCAGCCGGTCTTCAGCGCCCGGTAAAGGTTTCTCAGCTCCGCCTGGTCCGGTGTCAATTCAGCCGTCATATCGGTCATCGTCTGGCTTTTCTCCAGTACAATGATCTTGGCCTTTTCGCATTTTTCCCCAATCCAGGCCGCTTCACCCGGCAGAATTTCGCCGTCCGCAAGCACCACATACCGCCAGGAACCGCAAAGCGCCTGAACGTTTGGGCGGATCAGCAGGGTATGGAAACACCGGGGGTCCGACGTTTCGGAGTAAGCCACATCCAGCCTATCCCCAAATTCCCGGAAAACAGCCTGGGCCGTTTCCCGAGTCCTTGCCAGGATCAATGTGCCCTGCACACCCTTTAAGGTGTGAGCTAAAGCCTGGCGGCCGCTTGTTTCCATATTGCCGGGTATCTTTAAAATATTCGCCGTAAGCGCCCGAATATCCTGCATGGCAGCCTGCAAAAACGCCTCCTGCGCACCCATGCCATGAAGAGTCGAACCGGCTGCGGGTACTATGGCCTTGACCTGGCATTGCACCCTTGTTTGCCCATTCCAGGTGTTCGCCTCTGGGGTAAAAAGCACATCCACCCGCTCCGGCATCCTATCTGCCATAGGGCCCATGCGAAAGGCAATAGCCTCCCGCGCCTCCCCCGCCTGGTACAGAGACAGCTTTAGATGCGCCCCTTCCCGCCCCACGGGACGCAAGTCCTGGGCCTGTGCATCCTTTAGCAAAAATACAGGCTCGGGGTTGCCAAAGCCTGTGGGCTGCATGGACTCCAAGGTTTGGGTAACCTCCAAATCCACTTGGGAAAGGAGAAGGGGCAAATCATATTCCTTGGCAGGGAGAAACACCTCGGGATCATAATTATCCCGGACAGCATCGCTTAACCTTTTTTGAAAGGCAGGCACATCTTCTGTTTTCATGGTAAGCCCGGCAGCCTGCTCATGGCCGCCAAAGCGGGAAAACAGATCCCGGCACACGGTCAGCATGGCATGGATGTTCACACCGGGAATAGACCTGGCACTGCCCACGCACGTTTCGCCTTGCATGGCCAAAACAACAGTCGGATAGTGATACTTCTCCACCAGACGGCTGGCAGCCAAACCGATCACGCCGCTGTTCCAGCCCTCCCCTACAACGACCAAAGCCCGGGTATCCATAAGGTCCATCTTTTCGACCTGTTCTACGGCCTTTTGAAAAATGTCCGCCTCCATTTTCTGGCGCAATGCATTTTCCCGATCCAGAACCTCCGCCAGCTCCCTGGCCCGGGCAGCATCGTCTGTCAATAGAAGCTCCGCCCCCAGGGATGCGGATTGCAGCCTACCCCCAGCGTTCAGCCGGGGCGCCAGGCCGAAGGCGACCTGCCCGGAACGGACCTTCATTCCCGCTTTTTCAGGCTCAATCCCCGCCACCGCCATCAGCGCCTTGAGGCCGGGACACCGGGTAGACGCCATGCTTGTAAGGCCGTAGGCTGTCAGCACGCGGTTTTCCTCTATGAGAGGAACCAGATCCGCCACCGTGGCCAAAGCTGCCAGTTCGATAAACGGCAGAGCGCCCTCAAGGCCGCACAGCGCCTGAGCCAATTTGAAAGCCACTCCCGCGCCGCACAGGCGGCGGAAGGGATACTCCCCCAAGAGGGGATTGAGTACGGCGTCCGCCGGCGGCATTTCCCCGCCCAACTGGTGATGGTCTGTAATGATGACGGCCATGCCCAATTCCTTTGCCAAGGCAACTTCCTCTGTGCCGGTAATGCCGCAGTCCACAGTAATCAGGAGCCGGCATTCTTTAGAAAGGAGCCGCACCGCCTGTTCATGAAGCCCATAGCCTTCCTCATGGCGGCTGGGTATATAAGGCCGAACATCGGCGCCCAAAGCCCGAAGCGTCTCCATCAAAAGTACCGTGGCACAGACACCGTCTACGTCGTAATCCCCATACACTACGACGGGCCAACGAAGGCTGACCGCTTGCCGGATCAGGGCTACGGCTTTATCCATATCCTGCATCAGATACGGATCATGCAACTGATTCAGATCAGGCTGCAAAAACGCCCGGGCTTTTTCCGGCGTATCCATGCCCCGCAAAGCCAGGAGGCGGGATTGAATATCCGGAAGGCTATCCAAGCGGGTGTCATCCTTGCCTTCGAAACGCCTTACAAACCGCAGCATGCCTTTCCCCCTTTGGAATACTTTTGTGTATATGCGAATATTTCAAGAGCGTTCTTCCGGCAAAGCCGGAAGAACGCTCTTGTGCGAATTCCTTTTTTAAGCGCGCTTGGGGCGGGCTTTGCGGCTCAGTCTGCCGGATTCCAACCAGGCCCATACATAGGTATTGATCAGGTTGGCGCTATACACGCCGGAGAGCAAGCCGATAATGATGGGCAGGGCAAATTCCCTGATCGCATCCACACCCAGGATATATAGCGCCACGATGGTCATCAATGTGGTCAGCGTGGTGTTGACTGTGCGGCCCAGGCTTTCCTTGACGGAATGGCTTGCCAGTTCCGCTTTACTCAGATTCTGCAAGCCGCCTTTTTTGCTGTTCTCGCGGACACGGTCGAAAATAACGATCGTGTTGTTGATGGAATAGCCGATAATCGTCAGCATGGCCGCGATGAAGGAGCTGTTCATCTGAATAAAGGGGCGCAGGATCACCATGAAGGACAGCATGATGAATACGTCGTGGACCAGGCCGATGACTGCCGCCAAGCCGGAGTTAAAGTCAAACCGGATGGCGATATAGCCCAGCATCAGGACGGAGGCCAAAAGAACGCTGTAAAATGCGTTGGCCAGCAGGGTGCGGCCGGCCACCGGGCCTACGTAACCCACTTCCGCATTGGCGGTGTCCATGGAGGGATATTTGGCAGATAGCTTTTCTTCCAAACCGGTACGAAGAGTCTGAACGCCCTCGTCACTGATTTCCTTGATACGGATTTGCAATTCGGTCTTCGCGTCACCGGCTTTGGAAATCTGCCATTCGGCAATGCCTTGGCTGCGAAGCGCCTCTTCCACGTCGGCCTGTTCAAACGCCTGGTTCATATGATATTTAATGGAGAGACCGCCGGCAAAATCAATTCCGTAATTGATGCCCAAACCAGCCAAAGACAGAATCAGAGCCAGCGCCATTATGCCGGCGGAAATCATCAGGCAAATCTTGGCGCGGTTATCGAATTTCGCCTTCATTTACTGTTCCTCCTTTGCCGTGAATTTCACTCTGGTAAACAGGGCGGGCTTTTCGCCAATCAAAAGCGAGGTGCGGGTGAGCAAAAACCGCGTTACAATGATTGCCGTTATCATACTCGTGATAACGCTCAGAAACAAGGTTTTCGCAAAGCCCTGAATGGAGCCGGTTCCGAAGAACAGCAGCACCGTGGCCGCAATCAGCGTGGTCACGTTGGAGTCCACAATGGCGGACATAGCGTTTTTAAAGCCGGTCTTCACCGATCCGCGGACCGTACGGCCTTTTTTGATTTCTTCGCCGAAGCGCTCAAAGATAATGACATTGGCGTCCACTGCCATACCAATGCCCAGCACGATACCCGCAATACCAGGCAGTGTTAATTGAATGCCAGGCACAATGGCAATCAGGAAGAACAAAAGCAGCATGTAGATGCACAGTGCCCAGGAAGCAATCACACCGCACAAGCGGTAGCGGACAGCCATTAAAAGCATAACGAGCAGCAGGCCGATGATTGCGGCTGTAACGGAGGTAGACAAAGCATCAATGCCCAATGTGGCGGAAATGGTATCCACCTTTTGCTGTTTGATGACCAAGGGCAGCGCGCCCGACTGAATTTTCAAGGCGATAT
>JAEVYX010000133.1 GCA_023392515.1 Bacillota bacterium
CGCACGCATTGGGAGGCGGCGGTGCTGCTGAAGCTGATATTCAGGCCTTTTGCGGCGGTATAGCACCTCATGGACTTTGTAAGGCCGCACAAAAGGCGGACGATGTCGATGTTGGCCAGGTTTGGCGCCATAAATCCTGCGTCCAGCCTGGTGATGTCCAACAGATTGCCTACCAGGCGGCTCAGCCGGAATGTGTTTTGACGAATGGTTTCCATGCACTGCAAAAGCTGATCCTTATCGAAGGATTCGCCTTTTAGATAAAGGTTCATCATATCCAGTGAAATCATCTGGATGGACAGAGGCGTTTTCAGCTCGTGGGACATGTTGACAAAGTAGTCCTTAATCCTCTTTTTGTCTTTTTCCCGTTGGGAGCTTTCCAATGCCCGGAGGATGGCAAAGGTGAGCCGGTTTGGCCTGTCTTTCAGCACATAATCCGTCGCGCCCTGCTTGAGCATTTCCACGGCGTTTTCTTCGCCTACAGTTCCTGAAACACAGATGAAAGGCGTTTCGGGGCAAAGGGAGCGGGCGGCCTTCAGCGCGGCCCAGGCGTTATAGCCGGGCAGCGTATAATCCGCCAGAATTACATCATAAGTATTGGTTTTGATCAGGTTCAGGTATGCTTCTTCCGTAGCCGTGCTGTCCAGATAAACCGGGCAGGCGAGGTCGTCCATCAGCTTTTGATGAACGATTTCTACATCCTTTTCCATGTCCTCCAGAAATAACACCTGTAAATGATCTATCTCATTCATCATCACGATCAATCCACCCTTTCAGGCGGAAGCTCGTTAATCAAGGCCCAGAAACCGCCGATTAGCTTGATGGATTCCATAAACTCCATAAAATTGACGGGCTTTACCACATAGGCGTTGGTGCCCAGCTCATACCCCTTGAACAGGTCCTTTTCTTCCAGGGAGGATGTCAAAATAACCACAGGGATGTTTTTAAGCTTTTTATCGCCGCGGATTTGAGCCAGCACTTCCAGCCCGTCCATTCGGGGCATTTTGATATCCAGCAAAATGACGGCGGGGTTGACTTTTTCCCGCGCTGCATAGGCCCCCTCGCAGCGCAGGTATTCCAGTGCTTCCACACCATCTTTGACCGCATCCACGCGGTTGGCCAGATTGTTTTCGGCCAATGCTTCCAGGGTAAGCTCGATATCGTAGGGGTTGTCCTCCGCCAATAGTATCTTTCGTAATTCAATCATTGCCCTTTGCCTTTCCCGGTAGTGTAAAGTAAAAAGCTGCGCCCATTTGCTCCTGCGCGTGGGCCCAGATCTTTCCTCCGTGGCGTGAAATAATCCGCTTTACCGTCGCAAGCCCGATGCCCGTGCCCTCAAACTGCTCCTTGCTGTGCATCCGCTGGAAAACGCCAAACAGCTTGTCGGCATACTGCATGTTAAAGCCCACGCCGTTATCCCGGATATAGTACACCGTTTCCCCGTCTATAAAGCAGCAGCCGATTTCGATGCGGGGGTTTTCCGTATGCCGGGTGAATTTGACGGCGTTGTCCATCAGGTTAAACCAAACGAGCTTGAGCATGCTCGGGTCGCCATAGGTGCCTGGGAGGCTGTCAATCTTCCATGCATCAACGCTGGCGGGCTTGGGAACCAGATTCCGGCATTCTGAAACGATGGCGTTCATGTCCGCTTCCGCCTTCATCATTTCCACGCGGCCGTTGCGGGAAAACTGCAGCAGGTCGTCAATGAGGCGGCCCATTTGCCTAGCGCTGTCCTGAATTGCGCTGAAGTAATGAGCGGCCTGGGCGGTAAGCTGATCCCCAAATTTTTTATTGTAAAGGTCAATATATCCGGATATGTGGCGAAGGGGGGCGCGCAGGTCGTGGGATGCGGAGTAGGTGAAGGCTTCCAGCTCGCCGTTTACGTATTCCAGCTGCTCCGTCCGCTTTTTCAGCTTGTCGGACAGCATTTTGTATTCATAGGCCTGCAAGGCCAGCGCGCCGATCATGGAGGTGAGCTTGGCGTAATACCGCATGATTTCCCGGAGCTTATCTTCTTCCATCACCGGAACCTGCTTTGCGGCCTCCAGGTAGGATGCCTTGTCAAAGCCGTAAAGCTCCGCCTGATCCTCAAAAAAACGCATATCGGGGGGCTGCAAAAACACCTGCCCGATTTTAAGAAACCCTATGATTTCGCCTTCTACGGTAATGGGCGTGGCTGCTTCGGTGAGATGGTTGTGGCAGGTGTGAAAGGCATAGGTCTCCCCCTGGGCAATCTTTTGGGCAAGGTGGACGTCACTTTCAAGACACCTTTTGCCGGCCACTGCATCCTTCCGGTGAAAATCCCTGCAGATGCCGCCGTGGGGGTCTTCCGCCAGCGGCCTGCCATCTGTGTTGCAGATGGCAAAATGAAGCTGCGGCAATAACGGGTCCTGCACCAGGGCGGCGGTTACAGCCTGGAAATCTATATAGTCGGCGATGTTCAGTTTTTGCCTTTCAATGGTCTTATTTGCGCCGGATACGGTATCCATTGTCGCTCCATGTATGCATATGTGTACTTTGATAGCTTATGGGAAGCGGGAAACAGAGGCAGAACTGCCTGTTTTCAAAACGAAAGTTTGCGTAAAAAGCAAACACTAAACAATAATATTTTATCATATATTAACAAATGTAACAACCCCTAGAAAAAATAAACAGGTTTTTCCTTGGGCACGCAAAAGAATTGCTGGGATAAAGGGTATGCATAATCATAAAAAAGGCTGCCTGTCAAGCAGCCTTTCCTTTGGATATCCTTGCTTTCCTTTGGATATCCTTGCCTATTATTTGGTGCCGTCGTGGGCCAGGATGTACGCGGCAATGGCTTCGCCCAGCTTTTGATGGGAATCGGCCTCCATATGCAGGCCGTCCACCGGGGAGGGGGAGGCGTATTTGGCCGCGTCCAGAAAGTGAACGCCTTGCAAATCGGCAACGGCTTTGAATTCCTTGGCGAACTTCAGGGATTCCTCGTAAGTGTAGCGGAACACGGAGCGGAAAGGGGAATTGTCGAAATCCTCGTGGAAGAGGATGGGGGAGACCAGTAAGATGTTGGCGCCGTTGGGGAAGATGGGTGCGGAAACGGCGAAGGCGGCATCCGCGTGGGTGAGCATCCGCACAAGCACGTTTGCGCCCCGGGCGGCGCCTACGGCATCGGCAAACTTCAGGTCGTTGGTGCCCAGCATCAGCACCACCCAATCCAGGGGCTTTTGGGAAATGACGCACATGCCCAGGGTGGATTTGCCGTTTCTGAAATCGTCGTGGGGGTCGTCAAAAACGGTGGTGCGGCCGTTGAGCCCCTCCTCTACAACGCGGTAATCCTTTCCCAAGTGGGCGGCCAATACGCCGGTCCAGCGCACATCCGGCTCGTAGCGCTGGCCGATTTTGGGGATGTATCCCCAGGTGTTGGAGTCTCCATAACATAAGATGGTTTTCACGAAATAAACGCCTCGTTTCAATAAAAT